>PKWC01000263.1 GCA_003131925.1 Alphaproteobacteria bacterium
ATGATTCCATCGTGCGTGGCACGACGTCGAAGAAGATCGTCGAGATGGTGCGCGATGCCGGCGCGGTCGAAGTGCACATCCGGATCGCGAGTCCGCCGACCACGAATTCCTGCTTCTATGGCGTCGATACGCCGAACGGGGAAGAGCTTCTCGCCCACAGCATGACCGTCGAGGACATGCGTCTGCACATCCATGCCGACAGTCTCGCTTTCGTCTCGATTGACGGTCTCTATCGTGCGACGGGCGAATCCGCGCGCAACGCCAAGCGTCCGCAATTCTGCGACGCCTGCTTTTCCGGCGACTACCCGATCGAGCTCACCGACGTGATGGGCGGCCGCAAAGACGTCCAGCTCTCTCTTCTCGCCGAAGTCGCGTGAACGCGACTGTCCACTGAGCAATGGCACGCTTTTCCGGACGTATTATACTTGTCACCGGCGCCTCCCGCGGGATCGGCCTGGCTGCCGCCAAAGCGCTGGCGGCGGAAGACGCTCATGTCATTTTGGTCGCGCGCACCGTTGGCGGGCTGGAAGAGGCTGACGACGAAATCCAGAAGAGCGGAGGAGCGGCTACGCTTGTGCCGCTCGATCTGAAGGATTTCGCCGCGATTGACAGACTGGGCGCGACAATCTTCGAGCGTTGGGGTCGGCTCGATGCGTTGCTCGGCAACGCGGGCGTGCTCGGCACCTTGACGCCGCTTGCGCATCTCGATCCGAAAATCTTTGCCGAATGCCTCGATGTGAATGTGACGGCCAATTGGCGTCTCATCCGTTCGCTCGATCCGTTGCTGAGGAAATCCGATGCAGGCCGCGCGCTCTTTGTGACGTCGGGCGCGGCGCACCGCTTCCGGTCCTATTGGGGCGCCTACGCGATGAGCAAGGCCGCCCTCGAAGCGATCGTGCTCACCTACGCCGCGGAATGTGCCGGCACGGCTGTCACGGCAAACCTCCTCAATCCCGGACCCTTGCGAACGCGCATGAGGCAGAAAGCCATGCCCGGCGAAGATCCGGCAACCCTCGATCCGCCGGAAGCGGTCTGCCCGCTCATCCTCGAACTCCTGTCGCCGGCGTGCACCAGGAACGGCGAACTGGTTTCGTACATCTGAGCGCAAGATATTGCGCTCACTCGCAATCACATCCGGAGTCGCGTCGCGCGAAACTCGTATTGCATTTTCGCGTGTCATTCCCNNCTGGGTCCCGGCTCTCCGCTTCGCGTCGGCCGGGATGACACGCTATATTTGTAGTTCGCGGAATGCGGAATTGTTTCCTGCCGTCTTGGCATTTTACAAATTCGCAGGGAATCGTCCGTCTGAATTTGACTACTCGCGAAAACGGCATCGTCGCGCCTGCGTCCCGGAATTGTGATGTCAATTTCCGCTCATCGCTTGTGCGGCGACGTCCCGAAAATCGGCATCTCCGGCCATTACCGAGGACACGATACCATGCGCATGCGCCAGGACATGTTCGCCATAGAACCGCGCCAAGCCATGCTATAGACAGGAATGCAAAATCATAACGCGTCTGACGTTGGGAGAAGAACATGAGGTTTCGAACAGCTGTTGCGCTTGCGTGCTTTGTCGTTATCGGCGCGGCGCCAAGCGCGGATGCGGTGGTCTCCGGTGTCGTGCCTGCCGGTGGCATCCGCGCCGACGCCGCGCTTGCAATCGCGGTGCGCGGCTCGCAGCGGTCGCCCGAAAATATGGCGCGCGATCGCTTCCGCCATCCACGCGAGAGTCTCTCTTTCTGGGGGCTGAAGCCCGGCATGAGTGTTCTGGAAATATGGCCGTCCGGAGGTTACTGGACAGAGATTCTCGCGCCGTATGCCAAAGCCACCAATGGGCGCTACGTTGGAGCCCTGCCCAGCGCAACGCGGCCGCTTCCCGCCAAATTCGGGGACAAGAGCGTCTACGGCAGCATTGCGACCACCGTCTTCAACGACAGTTCGGGACCGCTCGTCCCGCCGGGGACTGTCGATTTCGTGCTGACGGCGCGCAACCTGCATGACTGGATGGACACGCCGGGAATGGTGGAAAAGTCGATGGCTGATTTTTACGCCGCTTTGAAACCCGGCGGAATTCTGGCGGTGGAGCAGCACCGGGCGGATTCAAAGCCGATGGTGAAGGACGCGACCGACGGATACATGTCAACCGCCTATGTCGTGAAGGTTGCGGAGAAGGCCGGGTTCAAGCTCGACGCGCAGTCCGAGATCAACGCCAATCCCAAAGATACGAAGGACCATCCCTTCGGCGTGTGGACTCTGCCGCCCACACGGCGGAGCGCTCCGTCCGGCCAACCTCCGAATCCGGCGTTTGACCACAGCAAATACGATGCGATCGGCGAGAGCGACCGGATGACGTTGCGGTTCCGCAAGCCCGGCTGAGTTCGGCGAGGAACGCAGTCAGAGATTCACGACGCTCAGGCGTGGGCGGTCGGCTGTTTGTGACTTCCCGGAATTGATGAATTCGGCGACGAAGGGCGTGGCGGGCGCATGGCGCAGTTCGTCGGGTCTCCCGATCTGTTCGACCTTTCCCTCATTCATCACCGCCACGAGATCGGCCGTCTCTAGAGCTTCCTCCTGGTCGTGGGTAACGAAGATAGAGGTGAGGCCGAGACGGTCATGCAGCGTGCGAAGCCAGCCGCGCAGCTCCTTGCGAACCTTCGCGTCGAGCGCGCCGAAGGGTTCATCGAGAAGCAGCATGCGCGGCTCGATGGCGAGCGCACGGGCGAGTGCCACACGTTGGCGCTGCCCGCCGGACAGGCGGCTCGGATAGCGATCGCCGTAGCCTTCGAGCTGCACAAGCGCGAGAAGCTCGTCCACCCGGCGTCGGATCTCGGCGCGCGAGGGCCGCGTTCGGCGTGAGCGTACTTCAAGCCCGAACGCCACGTTGCGGGCAACCGTCATGTGACGAAACAGGGCGTAGTGCTGGAAGACAAAACCGGCACGCCGCTCCCGCGCGGGAATGGAAAGCCAATTCTGATTTTCGAATGTGATTTGGCCGAGATCGGCGAATTCGAGTCCGCCCAGAATTCTCAGAAGGGTCGTCTTGCCGGAACCGGAGGGTCCGAGCAGCGCAAGGAACGCACCTTTCGAAACCTCAAGGCTGATGCCTCGCAGGGCGGGATAGCGCTCGAATTTCTTGGCGACGCAGTCGATCATGAGCGACATGGGAAACCTCAGTGGCGGTGAGTGGCGGCAATCTCGTCGGCGAAACGCCATTCGAGAAAGGATTTCAGGACGAGGGTAACGAGCGCCAGCATCGCGAGCAGCGAAGCCACGGCAAAGGCTGCGGCGTAGCTGTAGTCGTTGTAGAGGACCTCGATGTGGAGAGGCATGGTGTTGGTCAGCCCTCTGATGTGTCCGGAGACGACCGACACCGCGCCGAATTCGCCCATGGCGCGTGCATTGCAGAGAAGCACGCCATACAGCAGGCCCCATTTGACGTTGGGCAGCGTCACGAACAGGAAGGTCTTGAAGCCCGAGGCGCCGAGCGATACGGCGGCCTCTTCCTCGTCGCGGCCCTGGTCGATCATGAGAGGGACGAGCTCGCGCGCGACGAACGGAAAGGTCACGAACATGGTTGCGAGAACGATGCCGGGAAGGGCGAAGATGATCCGTATGTCGTGATCACGCAGCCAGGGTCCGAGCCAGCCCTGCAGCCCGAACATCAACACGTACACAAGTCCGGAAACGACGGGGGATACGGAAAACGGAATGTCGATCAACGTGGAAAGAATGCTCTTGCCGCGAAAATCGAATTTCGCGATTGCCCACGCGGCAGCGATGCCGAATGCCACATTGCACGGCACGGCGATTGCCGCGACGATAAGCGTAAGGCGGACGGACGAGAGCGTGTCGGAATTCGAAAGCGCCGCGCGCGCGCCGGAAATACCGTTGGCAAGCCCGTTTGCGAACACGCTCACCAGTGGCAGCAGAAGAAACAGCGCGACAAATCCGATGGCAAGCACGGTCAGCGCCAACCTTGTAGCGCGGCTCTCCTGCGTAGGATTCCTGTAAACGAGAGCTGCGACGCTCATTTTCGCGCAGCCATCCAGGCCTGAACCCCGTTAAGGGCGAACAACATCAGGAACGAGAGGCCGAGCATGACCCCGCCGATCGCGGCGGCGCCCGCGTAGTCGTATTCCTCCAGCTTGATCACGATCAGAAGCGGTGCGATCTCCGAGCGCATCGGCAGATTGCCCGCGATGAAGATGACCGATCCGTATTCGCCGACCGCGCGCGCGAAAGCGAGCCCTGTACCGGTTATCAGAGCGGGTGCGAGCGCAGGCAGGACGACGCGGTGAAACGCCTGCCATCGCGTTGCGCCGAGCGTGGCAGCTGCCTCTTCGGGTTCCCGGCCGGCATCGGCAAGCACCGGCTGAATCGTGCGGACGACAAAAGGAAGCCCGATGAAGACGAGTGCCACCACCACGCCCAACGGCGTGTAGGCGACCTTGAGACCCGCGCGCGCGAGAGGCGCGCCGATCCAGCCGGTTTGGGCATAGAGGGCTGAAAGCGCGATTCCGGCCACCGCTGTCGGCAGTGCGAAAGGAAGATCAATGATTGCATCAACGAGGCGGTGCAAAGGGAAGCGGTAGCGCACCAGCACCCACGCCACAAGCAAACCCATCACGCTGTTGATCGCTGCCGCAATTGCCGACGCGCTGAAAGACAGATCAAGCGCGTGGACAACACGCGGGGCGGCGATCTCCGCAAGGAAGCTTTGGAATCCAAGCGACCAGGGACGAATCAGAAGCGCCGTCAGCGGAACCAGAACGATCGCGGAAAGATAGAAGAGCGTAAAGCCCAGCGTCAGACCGAACCCCGGAAGCGCGCTCTTGTTGTGCCAGCGGACGGTCAACGCCGGCGCGGTCGCAACGCTCATTGTCCGGGCTTGTAGATCTGGTCGAACACGCCGCCATCGGAGAAATGCACGGCCTGCGCCTTTCTCCAGCCTCCAAAGATCTCGTCGATCGTGTGAAGGGGGAGACTGGGAAAGATGTTCGCGTGAGCCGCCAGAATCTGGGGATTTCGAGGTCGGTAGAAATCCTTCGCTTCGATTTCCTGGCCTTCCTTCGAGTACAGAAACTGCAGATAGGCTTCGGCGACCTTGCGGGTGCCGTGGTGGTCCACGTTCTTGTCGAGGATCGCAACCGGCGGCTCGGCGAGAATTGAGACCGAAGGATAGACGATCTCGAATTTGTCTCTGCCCTGCTCCTTGAGCGCGAGGTGCGCTTCGTTCTCCCAGTCCAGTAGAACGTCGCCGATCCCGCGCTCGACGAAGGTCGTCGTCGAGCCTCGTGCGCCCGCATCGAGAACGGGGACATGGGCGTAGACCTGGCCGACGAACGCCCTGGCCTTGTTGGCATCGCCACCCGGCGCCTTCAGCGCGTAGGTCCAGGCTGCAAGATACGCCCAGCGGGCGCCGCCCGAGGTCTTGGGATTGGGCGTGATCACCTGGACCCCGGGCCTTACCAGGTCGGACCAGTCGCGGATGTGTTTGGGATTTCCCTTGCGGACCAGAAATACGATTGTCGAAGTGTAAGGCGTGCTGTTTTCCGGCAGCCTCGTTTGCCAATTCTGCGGCAGCAACTGCGCCTTGTCGGCGATCGCGTCGATGTCGTAGGCGAGCCCGAGCGTGACCACGTCGGCGTCAAGTCCGTCGATCACGGCGCGCGANNGAGCCGCCATGCGACTGGTTGACCGTTACGCTGTCGCCCGTCTTTGCCTTCCATTGCGCCGCAAAGGCTGCGTTGATGTCCTGGTAGAGCTCCCGCGTCGGGTCATAGCTCACATTCAGAAGTTTGATTTCGGCGGCCGCGGCACAGGCTGCGCTCGCGCACAGGACTGTGGCAGTCGCGAGAGCCAATCCCCGAAACAGGCGTCCCATGTATACCCTCCGCCGTGCTGATACCTAAAATAACATCCTAAGCATCGACACGACAGAGTCAATAGAGTATAGGACATCGTCCTACACTGATGCAGGCATGACCTGCACCTCACTTGGCGCGATGCGCCCAGCCAGTCAGTTCAGGAGCAGGTGTCTGGTTAGATCCTTACGCCGGAGCGCGGGCGCGGCGTTTGGATGGAAGCGCGCCCGCCAGCGTCCGCTCCTCCAGGATCGCCGCAGTCGCATCGCGCGCCGCCAGCAGCACCTTGCGGATGGCGCAGGTTTCTTCGTCGAGGCAATCGTCGCATTTGTGATAGGCGGTCGCGCTGACGCAGGGGGCGAGGGCGAGCGGTCCGTCGATCGTGCGGATCACTTCGGCAAAGGTGATGTTTTTTGGAGCCTTCCCGAGGAGGTAGCCGCCGGATCGTCCTCGCAGACTGCGGACAATGCCGCGCTTCTTGAGATCGAGCAAAATCTGTTCGAGAAATTTCCTCGGCACGCGCGCCCGGGCAGCGACATCGGCAATCATGATCGGCTCGCTGTCCCCGTGCTCGGCGAGCACGATCAAGGCATGCAGGGCATAGCGGGCCTTCTGCGAGAGCATATATCGAGCCTCTTGAGACCATCTGCGATATCGACTTTTCCCATTGATTCGTCAAGGGTTTGGACAGAATCCGGCAGGAATCCCGGCAATTTCCGGCTACAATCCGGGGCGCCGTCGTCAGACGGTGAGGTTGTAACTATCGAGTCGCACCGGGCGAACTAGGGAGCGAATGGTGGAGGACGACATGCCGATGCTAGGCGCCGATACGCTTCACAGCCGCCGGGCCATTCTCGGACGGGTGATTGCCCTTGCAGTTCTGGCGCCGGCGGCAGGTCTTCCGCTTCCGGGCAATACAGCGGAATTGGTGGAGATCGAAAGTTTCGATGCCAAAGGCAAGAGCCTCGGGCGCAACCGCGTGACAAAGGTCGTCAGAAGCGAGGCCGAATGGCGCCGGGTGCTTCCGTCGGAGGCGTTCGAAATCACCCGTCATGCCGAAACCGAAACGGCCTTCACGGGCGCCTACTGGAATCTGCACAAGGATGGAATATTCCGCTGCGTTTGTTGCGCAACGGCGCTTTTCGACTCGCGCACCAAATTCGATTCGGGAACCGGTTGGCCGAGCTTCACGCGCCCGATTTCCCGCAGCAACGTCGTCGAAAAGTCGGATGGCAGCTTCGGAATGCAGCGCACGCAGGTTTCCTGCAAGCGCTGTGATGCCCATCTCGGTCATGTCTTCGACGATGGACCGCCGCCGACCGGTCAGAGATATTGCATGAACTCGGTAGCCCTGACTTTTATCTCTCGAGGAACATGATATGAAGCCCTTCCAGACCCGCGCAGCCCACCTCGCATTTGCAGCACAGCTTCTATGCGCGTCATGCGCAGTCGCAGAGGAGGGGGCCCGTGTTGTTCCCGCGCCCGCGACGGATGAACCGCGAACTCAGACACATGGAACCGAAACGGCGGTACTGGCGGGCGGGTGCTTCTGGGGCATGCAGGGCGTATTCGAGCACGTGAAGGGAGTGAGCAAGGTCGTGTCCGGCTATTCGGGAGGCGCAGCAGGCGCGGCACAGTATGAGGAAGTGAGCACGGGCACGACCGGCAACGCGGAATCGGTACAGATCACGTTCGACCCGGCCGTGATTACGTATGGCGAGATTCTCCGCGTCTATTTCTCGGTCGCGCACGATCCGACCGAGCTGGACCACCAGGGCCCCGATTCCGGGAGCCAATACCGTTCCGACATTTTCTACGCGAACGGCATGCAGGAAAAAATTGCGCGCGCCTATCTGGAACAGTTGGCGCACGCCCACGCCTTCGACGCACCGATCGTCACGCGGGTGGACAGGCTCGCCGGGTTTGTTCCGGCCGAGGCCTATCACCAGGACTATCTGATTCACAATCCCGACAGTCCCTACATCGTCGTCAACGATCTGCCGAAGATCGCAAATCTCAAGGCGCTCTATTCCCAGTACTACAAGGATACGCCCGCCAAGCTCGCTCTCGGGAAATCTTGACGCGGCGGGCAGCCCTCCCGCCAGCACGGACCGCCTGAGGCGAAAAAAGCGAGGCTTCCGATGCCACCGCGCTGCGCTCAAACTGGTTGAAGACGTCGCGCGCTGCCAAATCGCTGCCGCGCCTGGCTGGCACCAAACAAAGGTGCCGTTTCGCACACGAGCGTCCGGGTAATCTCTCAAGGGATTTTTGCTCTTGAAACCCGGCTCTTACGACCCATGTGGCTGCCTGCAGGGCCAGGTACAACCCGCCAGGCTGGACCCGACATTTGATGTAGCCTAGGAACCTTTGGCGGGTGCGGGCGATATCTCTGCAACTCCAGCCGTTTCCGCTCGAAGGGTCCTTATGATTGTTTCTCTCGCAGAACACGAACCCGCTCGCCCGAGCAGCGCATTGCACCACCCGGCTAGCCTGCTCTGCCGCTACCAGGCAGTTCGCGGCGAGACGGAACGGCTCGCAGCCGTCCTGACACCCGAAGACCAATGCGTACAATCGATGCCCGACGCCAGTCCGGCCAAGTGGCACAGGGCGCACACGACCTGGTTCTTCGAGACTTTTGTTCTGCGCGAACATGTGCCCGGCTATCGTGTCTTCGACCCCGCCTACAGCTTTCTCTTCAATTCCTACTACGAGGCCATCGGCCAGCGGCAGGCGCGCGACAGGCGTGGATTGCTGACGCGACCGTCGCTGGAGGAGGTGGTGGAATATCGGCGCCAAGTCGACCGGGCCATGTGCGAGCTTTTGGACGCAAACGACGGCGAAGAATCTTTCGGCTCGGCAGTCGAGCTTGGACTGCAGCACGAGCAGCAGCATCAGGAACTGCTGTTGACGGATATTCTTCATCTCTTCGCCCAGAATCCGCTTCTTCCGGCCTATTCGGCTTATCGCCCGAGCGAGGCGGTCCCCTGCCCGCCGGCGGAATTCATCGCGTTCGAAGGCGGGCGCGTTGCCGTAGGTCACAGCGGCAAGGGGTTTGGGTTCGACAATGAATCGCCGCGGCACGAAATCGTCCTTCCTCCTTTTAGGCTCATGAACAGGCTCGTGACCAACGGAGAATGGCTCTCGTTCATGGCGGATGGCGGTTACGGGAAGGCCAAACTCTGGCTCGCGGACGGTTGGCAGCGCGTGCGAGAGGAAGCGTGGCAGGCGCCGCTTTACTGGCAGGAAAAGGATGGCGAGTGGTTCGCCATGAGCTTGAGCGGCCTGAAACCGATCGAGCGCGATGCGCCGGTCTGTCACGTCAGCTACTATGAAGCCGATGCGTATGCCCACTGGTCGGGAAGACGCCTGCCGCGGGAAATGGAGTGGGAGCACGCCGCGTCGGGCAACGATGTGCACAGTGGAAATTACCGCGACGAAGGGTATTTGAGGCCGCTGACGGCGGGGCGCCGGCCGGGAATGCAATTGTTTGGCGACGTGTGGGAGTGGACCGGGTCACCCTACGGTCCCTATCCCGGCTATCGGGCGCCGCAAGGTGCGCTCGGCGAGTACAACGGCAAATTCATGATCAATCAGATGGTTCTTCGCGGCGGGTCCTGCGTTACGAGCCGGGAGCACATGCGCGCCAGCTACCGCAATTTCTTCTATCCCCATCAACGCTGGCAGTTCGCGGGACTTCGTCTTGCAGACGACATGCCGCGCACGTCCGGCGCCCGCCGCGATCCAATTCTTGAGGATGTCCTGGAAGGGCTATCGAAGCCTTCCAAGACGCTGCCGAGCAAATACTTCTACGATGCAAGCGGCTCCCGGCTCTACGAAGAGATTTGTACGCTGCCGGAGTACTACCTCACGCGTACGGAAACGCAGCTGCTGAAAAACCTGGCACACGACCTTCGCGGCCATGTCGCGCAAGGCACCGCGCTTGTCGAGTTTGGCAGCGGAGCTTCCGTCAAAACGCGCATTCTCCTCGATCGGCTTCCCGGGATCTCCCTTTATGTGCCGGTCGATATCAGCGAAGAGTCTCTGGCTGAGAGCACGAGAAGCATTCGGCAGGAATTTCCGAAGCTGGTCGTGAGGCCGATCGCCGGCGATTTTCTCAAGACGCTCTCGCCACCCGATGAGTTGAGGTCGCGGCCGGTTCTCGGATTCTTCCCCGGTTCGACAATTGGCAATCTTTCGGACGGCGAGGCCGAGCGTTTTCTCCGCACAAGCCGCTCGCTGCTGGGACCAAATGCGCGATTCATGATCGGAATAGATCTCGTCAAGAATGCCGATGAGCTTGTGCGCGCGTACGACGACGCACAGGGAGTCACGGCGGCGTTCAACAAAAATCTGCTCGAGCGCATGAATCGCGAACTCGGTGCAACGTTCGATACCGGTCAGTTCATTCATCGTGCGATCTGGAATGACCACGAATCCCGCATAGAAATGCATCTCGTCTCGGCCGTCAGGCAGAGTGTGGTCGTTGGCGGGCGATGCTTTGATTTCGAAGCGGGCGAGACCATCCACACGGAGAATTCGCGCAAGTACACGCTCAAGGGATTCGCAGAGATTGCGGCCCGCGCCGGCTGGTCTATCGAACGCAGCTGGTCGTCACCTGCGCCCGCTTACGCCGTCGTCCTTCTCCACTGATCCTGTTTGGAGTCGCCGAGATCCGCGGAGCGCTCGCCGGGCAGATGCCATCGTGTCCGGACTTTGAAGGAGCCGTTCACACCCTTCCGAGCAGCACCAGAATGACAACGATGATGAGAATGAGTCCAAGCGAGCCGCTGGGATAGTAACCCCACCCGCCGCTATAAGGCCAGGACGGCAATGCGCCAAGAAGCAGCAAGATGAGCACGATGATCAGGATTGTGCCGAGCATGAATTGTCCTTTGCTGGTTCATGGTTCCGACATGAAACTCACGGCCGCAGTGGATAGTTCCTGCGGGGAACCCGGCATGGGGCGTCGTTCGAGATTCCGGAACCGCGCCGCGGGAGATGTGTTGACCAACAGCGGGGGACGGAGGTGTTTCATGAAAATTGCGGAAGTGATGACGCGCGGAGTTGAGCTGACCAATCCCGCCGCCATTGTTCGGGAAGCCGCCCAGGCGATGGCCGACGAAGATGTGGGATTTCTGCCGGTTGGAGATCACGACCGGATGATCGGCATGACTACCGATCGCGACATTGCGATCCACGCGGTCGCCATGGGCCGCGATCCAAAGAAAACCACCGTGCGCGATGTGATGACGGAGCGCGTGCTCTATTGTTTCGCGGACGAGGACGCCGACAAGGCGGCCGAAAACATGAGCCGCGAGAAAATCCGCAGGCTTCCCATTGTGGACCGCAACAAGCGACTGGTCGGCGTGGTGTCGCTCGGCGACATCGCTCTCAAGCACAATCCGGCCAAGGCCAGGAAAACTCTTTCGAGCGTTTGCCACGCTGCCGCCTAGCCGAGCGGCGACTCATTCGACCGGAGCCTCTGCGGACGCGGAAGCTCCAGCCGCCTTTCACACCGATATACCCGCCCGTCTCGATCGCCTCCCCTGGACCA
Organism: Alphaproteobacteria bacterium; assembly: GCA_003131925.1. GTDB lineage: Bacteria > Pseudomonadota > Alphaproteobacteria > Micropepsales > Micropepsaceae > Rhizomicrobium. Next base: position 11,419 of record PKWC01000263.1, read on the forward strand.
GGATTCACTCGCTCATTGTCATCGCGCTTGGCGTGAGCTGGGTGCTCGACGGGCTCGAGGTGACGCTCGTGGGCTCGCTCTCGGGCGCAATCGGCGGGGCGCACGGGCTACATTTGAGCGCCAGCGAAATTGGCTTGGCGGCAAGCGCTTATCTCGCCGGCGCTGTCCTTGGGGCGCTCTGTTTCGGCGGCATGACGGACAGTTTCGGGCGCAAGCGTCTCTTCACGGCGACCGTCGGCCTCTATCTGGTCGCGACGATCTTGACCGGCCTGTCATGGAATGCGTGGTCGTTTGCCCTCTTTCGCTGCGCGACCGGGGCAGGTATCGGCGGCGAATATGCAGCCATAAATTCTGCCATTCAGGAATTCGTGCCAGCGCGGAGGCGCGGCATGACGGACCTCATCGTCAACGGCAGTTTCTGGATCGGCGCCGCGCTCGGCGCCGTCGGTTCGCTGGTGGTTCTCGATCCTCATTTTTTCAAACCTGAAATCGGCTGGCGACTTGCATTTGTCGTGGGCGGTGCGTTGGCGCTAGTCGTGATCTGGCTGCGCCGGTTTGTTCCGGAGAGTCCGCGATGGCTGATCGTTCACGACCGCGAGCCGGAAGCCGCGCGCATTGTCGATGAATTCGAGCGTCGCGTCGTCGAAGTGGGTGGTTCGCTTTCCGACATCTCGTCAATTCGGCGCCTGAAAATGAGCCAGAGCTACCATCTCACGCTTGCCGAGGTGGCCGGCGTCCTGCTTCATCGCTATCCCACGCGCGTGGTGCTCGGCCTCGTGCTTATGGCGACCCAGGCATTCTTCTACAACGCAATTTTCTTTACCTATGGCCTCGTGCTCACCCGCTTCGAAGGCGTCGCACCAAACGCGGTTGGCTGGTTCATTCTGCCCTTCGCTCTCGGAAACTTTCTGGGTCCGCTTCTGCTGGGTGCGCTCTTCGACACGGTCGGCCGGAAGCCCATGATCGCGGTGACCTATGCGCTGGCGGGCGTGCTGATCATTGTTCTCGGATTTCTTTTTCGGGCCGGGGCCCTCGATGCGGCCCAGCAGACGCTGGGCTGGACAGTCACGTTCTTTTTCGCTTCGGCCGCGGCGAGCGGCGCATATCTGACTGTTGGCGAAAGTTTTCCTCTGGAAATGCGGGCGCTTGCCATCGCGCTCTTTTACGCGGCCGGAACGGCAATCGGAGGAATCGCAGCGCCGGCGTTGCTCGGCGCCCTCATCGAGACCGGCTCGCGCAGCNNTTGGCGCCCTCATCGAGACTGGCTCGCGCGGCGAGGTGCTGCTTGGCTATCTCCTTGGCGGCGCACTCATGCTGGTTGCGGCCGTGACAGAACTGGCACTCGGCATCGCAGCGGAGCGCCGTCCATTGGAGGAGATTGCGGCGCCCTTGTCCCAGCTGCCGCCATTCGTATGAGACACGAAACTGGTGGCCGCATCCCTGCGGGAATGCCGCGGTGCCTCGTTCCGGGACTCGCTAAGAGTCGCGAGGAAACGATCGCCCCACATGGAAATGTCGTTGCGTAGAAGGGCCTCCCACAGTTTGGCATGACGGGAAACGCGCTCTTCGCGCGGCATGGCGAGTGCGCGCGAGATTGCCGAACCCACCGCCTCGGGATCATAGGGATTGACCAGCAGGGCCGCCGTGCCGAATTCAGCCGCGGCGCCCGCAAATCGGGACAGCACGAGCACGCCCGGATTTTCGGCATCCTGCGCTGCGACGTACTCCTTGGCCACCAGATTCATTCCGTCGCGGAGAGGCGTTACGAGCCCGACGCGCGCGGCGCGATACAGGCCTGAAAGCGCTGTACGGCTGTAGGTACGGTTCGTGTAGCGGACCGGCGTCCAGGAGACGTCGCCATATGTCCCGTTGATACGCCCCGCAGCCGTGTCGATGGACCGTTCCATGTCGACATATTCAGGAATGTCCGACCGGCTCTTCGGCGTGATCTGCATGTAAGTCACTTCGCCGCGGAACTGCGGATTGCCGATCAGAAAGCGCTCGAAGGCATCCAGCCGAAGCGCGAGGCCCTTCGAATAGTCGAGTCGGTCGACGCCAAGGATGATGGCGCCGCGAACGCTGTCCAGGACGCGGCGCACAAAAGAGGAGCGCACGGCGCGGCGGGCGCACCGATTGAACGTTCGCGCGTCGATGCCAACGGGAAACGTGCCAATGCGCATCACGCGTTTTCCGCCCTCGAAGCTGCGCTGGATATGGGCAGGCATGCCGCATTCGTTCGCGAGATACCGCGCAAAATTTGCCGCGTCGCCATCGGTCTGGAAGCCGACGAGGTCATACTCGGTAAGCGCCGGAATCAGCTTCTCGTGATTGGGCATGGCCGTAAGGACTTCGGGGGGCGGTAGCGGGATGTGCAGGAAAAAGCCAACGCGATTCTCGCGCCCGCGACGGCGCAGCGCCTTGGCGAAAGGAATGAGATGATAGTCGTGGACCCAGACAATGTCGTCGGGTTCGAGCACCGCATCCAGCTGATCGGCAAAATGCTCGTTCACACGCAGATAGCCGCTCAGATCGCGGCGCGAAAACTCCGCCAGATCGAGGCGATAGTGGAAGATGGGCCACAACACGCGATTGGCGAAGCCGTTATAGTATTCCTGGAAATCCTCCTCGCTCAGGTCGGTGACGATGAAGCGGTTTCCGCCCTGGCTCACCGTCCGGGTCTCGATCTTTCCGGCCTCCTTTACCGCGCCACTCCAGCCGAGCCAGACGCAGGAATGACGTTTGAGCGTCGCGCGCAGCGCAACTTCCAGACCGCCGGCGTGTATGCCACGGGCCGAATTGGGAATACCGACACGATTGGAGATTATGAAGACGCGAGCCAACAGCGAGCCTCCCAGGTTCGCGACGGGCGCATCGCCGCTGATTTCACAACGTATCCCGGGCGCGGGAGTTCCGAAGGCGGCCGGGCAAGCGGCAGGCGGCCCGCCCCCCGACCGATCATGACTCCAAGCAGCGTTTACTCGATTCTTTCTGCGTCACAACCCACCAGGCGCGCGAGCGAGAGCCGCACCGCTTTGGGTGTTGGGACCATCAATTCGGCGTCCGGCATGTTCCGGCCGACGGAGATGCCGACCCCGTGCAGTTCGCGCACGGCGGCAAACGCATCTTCGTCGGTCGTGTCATCGCCAAAGAACACGGGTCGGCGTCCTGCGAAGGCCGGAAGCCGCATGAGGGTCTCGATCGCCTCGCCTTTGTCAAAGCTCGGGGGCTTTATTTCCACGACGGATTTGCCGCGCAGCAGCCGAAGCTCGCCTGAGTAAGGAGCAAGATACTGGCGCAGCCGCTCTTCCAGCGCCGCTCCGCGATCGGGTGCGTGCCGATAGTGAAACGCGATCGTGTAACGCTTGTCTTCGACGCGAATTCGCGGTTCGGCAGCAGCCAGATTCAACAGGCTGCGCCTGATGTCATCGGACAGCGGTTGAGCGCGCGCGACGACGGGCCCCCCGGGTTCGGGACGCCATTCCGCGCCGTGGCACCCAACGACGACGAGCGCAAGCGGGCCGAAGAGTCGATCCAGGGCGGCAATTTCGCGCCCGCTGACGAGGGCCACGCCTCCTCCAGACCTGGCGATGAGAAGCGCGAGCGTGCGACGGAGCGAGGACGGGACTCGCACGTCTTCGGGAGAGACCGCGATATCGAGAATCGTCCCGTCCACGTCCAGCAGGAATGCGTCGCCGGCAAGCGAGAGGACTTTCCGGAAAATCGTCCCCGGAGGGTATTGGGCATCGGGATCTTTGTCGGCGGCGACGCTCTTTTCTATCACGGGCCTGTCCTTCTCAGACTGGTCCGCCAGAGTGTGGCGGCGCGGGCGCTCGCCTTCGAGCGGTGATGAGGGACAGCTCTCATTGTCTGTTGCGGACGACACGTTCACGCCAGTGGACGCCGCGTTTGCGCGAGCGCGAGGCCGCGCTCAGCAGGTTCATGCCGGAATTGACGAGCGCCACATGTGAAAACGCCTGTGGAAAATTGCCGAGCATGCGCCTTGCACGGGGATCGTATTCTTCCGCAAGGAGACCGACATCGTTGGCGATCCTGACCAGTTTCGCATAGAGCTTTTCCGCCTCGCGCCGGCGCCCCTGCAGGATGTAATTGTCGACGAGCCAGAAGCTGCAGGCGAGAAAGGCGCCCTCCCCGGGAGGAAGACCGTCAATGCCGCTTGCTGTTTCATAGCGAACCACGAGCCCGCGAAAGACGAGGCGCCGCTCGATTTCGCGGATCGTGTTCTTCATGCGCGGATCCCGCGCGGAGACGAACCCGACGATCGGCAGCAGGAGGAGACTCGCGTCGAGCAGTTCGGAACCGTAATACTGTACGAAGCAGTTGCGCTTCGCATCGATGCCCTCGCGCAGAACCTCGTGGCGTATCGTATCGGCGATACGCTTCCAGCGACCAAGCAGCCGCTTGCTGTCGCCGCCGTTCCGGGAGGCTCGGTCGAAGGCGACCCACGTCATCACCTTGGAATAGGTAAAATGCTGCCGCTGCCCGCGGATTTCCCAGATGCCTTCATCCGGCTCTCGCCACATTTGCTCGAGATGGCTCAAGGTTACGCGCCGCAGTTCGCTGCGACGCGGCGGAACCGGCAGGCCACCCTTTCGCGCCTGGGTCATCACGTCCGCCATCTCGCCATAGATGTCGAGTTGAAGCTGCAGCGCTGCGGCGTTGCCGACGCGCACCGGCGAGGAATTCTCATAACCGGGCAGCCATGGAAGCTGCCACTCGTCGAGCCGGCGTTCTCCCGCGACCCCATATAGCGTCTGGATTTGCTCGGGACTGCCGGCAATGGCACGGGCGAGCCAGTCTTGCCACGCGATTGCTTCTTCCATGTAACCGGCGTTCATGAAGGCAAGCAGCGTGAATGTTGCGTCCCTCAGCCAGCAATAACGGTAGTCCCAGTTGCGTGGGCCGCCGATCTGCTCGGGAAGCGAAGTGGTCACGGCGGCGACGATTCCGCCCGTCGGCTGGTAACTCATTGCCTTGAGCGTTATCAGAGAACGTTGAATGCCGCGCGCCCAGCGTCCCTTGAACCGGCACTGGTCCGACCATGACGTCCAATATTTGGTGGTTTCGGCAAGAGTTGTCTCAATGCTGAGTGATAACGGCAATGCGAGATGCGAAGGTGAATAAGTAAGGACGAACGGGATTGTCTCGCCTTCGCGCACGACGAATTCGCCCTTGGTGCGCATGTCTTCGCCATAGAGCGGGGCCGGAGTGCGCAGCATGAGAAGATTGGGCCCGGCGACTGCCGTGAGCGTGCGTTCGTCGGTGCGGCTGACCCAGGGGACGGTGATCCCGTAGTCGAAGCGTATGACGAGATCGGTGTGCAGTTTGACTGTGCCCGCAATGCCTACCGCGAGTCTCACGATACAGGTGTGTTCGCTCCGGGTAGGCATGAAGTCGATCAGCATCGCTTCGCCCCTGGGCGTCTTGAAGCGCGTTTCGAGGATCAACGTGCCTTCGCGGTAGCGCCGCGTCACTTTCGCGTCTTCAACAGGAGCGATTTGCCACCGTCCGTGATCGGAACTTCCCAGCAATGCTGCGAAACAGGCGGGCGAATCGAAGCGCGGCAGACAAAGCCAGTCAATGGAGCCATCGCGACCAACCAACGCCGCCGTCTGCATGTCACCTATCAGCGCGTAGTCTTCGATGCGTCCGGCCATCCGCGCCTCAGTCCCCGGCAGAAGCTGCCCGGTCCAGGAACCAGAGAATTTCGCCAAGCGGATTGATGCGCGCCGCCGGAAGATTTTGGTCCCCCGAGCGCGTTGCGCTTACCGCGGACGCCTTGTCCGCGCCGGTTACGAGAAACGCGATTGTGCTGCTCGACTCGATTGCCGGATAGGTGAGCGTGATGCGCGGCTCCGATCGCCCTTCGGCCACCGCCGCGACCCAATGTACCCGCTCGTCGAGTACGGGTTGTCCCGGCAACAGGGAAGCGGTGTGTCCGTCGCTTCCCAGCCCCAGAAACACGATTTCGAACAACGGACGGGCAGGATCGAATTTGTCGGCGCCGTAGATGCGCTTCAGCTGGGTTTCGTAGCGCTCCGCCGCGTCTGTTGGCGTGCCATCCGTGGGCATGGGATGCACGTGATTTTCGGCAATGGGTGCGCGAGACAGCAAAGTGTTCCGAACCATTCCGTAGTTGCTGGCGGGATCGTCCGGCGACACGAACCGCTCGTCACCCCAGAAGAGTTCGAGGCGTTGCCATGGGATTCGCCCAAGATACGGCTCCTGGCCCAGAAGAGTGTAGAGCTCTTTCGGTGTCGAACCGCCGGAAAGCGCGACGCGTATGGATCCCGAAGCCGCATTCACGGTCCGTGTGAACCATTCTGCGGCGTTTCTTGCCAGTTCGTGCGCGTTGTCGAAGACTTCGGTCCGGCTGTGCAGGGATGATGGGGACATGATTGCTTCCCTAGCGAATGGCGCGCCACGCGCGTCCGTCGCGCGCGATCAATTCCTCTGCAGCCCGCGGTCCGGAACTGCCCGCCGCATAGTTGGGGAATTCTTCTTGAGGTGGTGCCTTCCAGGCCTTGATCAGCGGGTCCACCGCTTGCCATGACGCCTCGACCTGATCGGCACGCTGAAAGAGCGTGGCGTCACCCTCCATGCAATCGTAGAGCAATGTTTCATAGCCCACCGCCGGTGCCTGCTTGAACCAGTCTGAGTAGCGAAAATCCATCGCGACGCTTTCGAGTATCATCTCCGGACCCGGACGTTTGGCACTGAACCTGAGACGGATCCCTTCATCCGGCTGGATTTGCAGGATCAGCCAATTGTCGTGCAGCGCATCCACCGGCGTGTCGCGGAACAACATGTATGGCGCATCCTTGAAACGGATCGCGACCTCTGTCGAACGCCCGGGCAGGCGCTTTCCCGTGCGCAGATAGAACGGCACGCCGGCCCACCGCCAATTGTCGATGCAGAGCCTCAGGGCGACATAGGTCTCGACGCGTGATCGCGAATTGACATTGTCTTCTTCGCGATAGCCGCGAACGCTTTCGCCGCCAATCGAGCCGGCTCCGTATTGGCCGCGCACCGCGTCCGCCGGAGAAAGCGACTGAACGGCACGGAAAACCTCCGCCTTCTTGGTGCGCACGGCGTCAGCGTCGAAGGACGCCGGCGGCTCCATCGCTGTCATCGCGACAAGCTGAAAGAGATGATTGGGCACCATGTCGCGCAATGCGCCGGTCGCTTCATAGAAACGTCCGCGCTCTTCGATGCCGATCGTTTCGGCGACAGTGATCTGCACATGATCGATCCGGTCGCGATTCCAGATGGGCTCGAAGAGTCCGTTCGCAAATCGGAGCGCCATGATGTTTTGCACGGTTTCCTTGCCAAGGAAGTGGTCGATGCGGAAGATCTGGTTTTCGCGCAGATGCTTCAGCAAATCTGCATTGAGCGCTTTCGCCGATTCGAGATCGTGACCGAAAGGCTTTTCGATCACCACGCGTCTCCACCCCCGGGACTCCCCGGTCATTTGCGCGCGGTCGAGCGCATCCACGATCGGACCAAAAAACCGATCGGGGACGGCAAGATAGAAGAGAACGCAGCCATTCAACTGGTTCTGGCGGTCAAGCAGTTCAAGCTGCGCCTTGAGGCGCTCGAACGTGTCGGCCTGCGTGAAGTCGCCCGAAACGTAGGACATCGAGGCACCAAGCCTGTCCCACGATGTGGCGTCGATTTCGCCGGCTTCGAACTCGCCGCCCCCCCGCTTGACCTGATTTTCAAGGAAGTTGCGAAGATCTGTGCGCCACTTGGCGGCATCCGCATCGTTATGGTCGACGCCAAGGAGCGCGAAGCGCTCAGGCAGCAAACCCGACCTAGAGAGATTGTAGAGCGCCGGAACGACCAGACGTTTGGTGAGATCGCCACTCGCGCCGAAGATCACCATCGCGCAGGGCGGTGCGCCACTGCGATTCACGATTTTGCGTCCGCGCGCGGTGCCGCGTTCTTCTCCAATTGTCCCTCCACATGTCCGCCGAACCTGGCGCGCAACGCGGAAAGCAGCTTGTCGCCGAATCCGTGCTGAACGCGCGAGCGGAAGCGGGCAAACAGCGCGGCCGTGAGCACCTGCGCCGGCACCGCTTCCTCGATCGCTGCGTTGATTGTCCACCGGCCCTCGCCGGAATCGTCGACGAACCCGCTGAACTCGGCGAGCTGCGGGCTTTCGGCAAGCGCCATTGACGCCAGATCGAGCAACCAGGAGGAGATGACGCTGCCGCGCCGCCACACTTCGGCAATGTCGGCGAGATCCAGCTCGTAGCGGTCTGCTTCGGGAAGGAATTCACCTCCCTTGCCGCGCAGGATCGCGAATCCTTCCGCGTAGGCCTGCATGAGTCCGTACTCGATGCCATTGTGGATCATCTTGACGAAGTGTCCGGCGCCTGCGGGCCCGGCGTGCAGATATCCCTTCTCCGGGCGTGGATCGCGGCCTTCGCGTTTGGGCGTTCGGGAAATATCGCCTGAACCGGGCGCGAGATCTCCAAACACGGGATCGAGACGATCAATCACGTCTTTCTCGCCCCCGATCATCATGCAGTAGCCGCGTTCGGCGCCCCAGATTCCGCCCGAAGTACCGACATCGACATAGTGGATGCCTTTTGGCGCGAGTTTTTTTGCCCGCCTTATATCGTCGCGATAGAAGCTGTTGCCCCCATCAATGATCGTGTCTCCTCTTTCAAACAGTTCCGATAGCGCCGTAACGGTGTCTTCGGTGGGCTCTCCTGACGGCAGCATCACCCAGGCGGTACGTGGCGGGGCAAGCAGCGACGCGAGATCGGAGAGCACGCGGGCTCCTCTGGCGTCAAGCTTCTCCAGGCGCTCTATCGCCTGCACGTCGCGATCAAACACAACGACGTCGTGACCGCGGTCGATCAGGCGATGGGCGATGTTGCCGCCCATCCGTCCCAGTCCGATCATGGCGATCTGCATGTCGTCTCCTACGCCAACGCCTGTTCCATGGCCTTGCCGAGCGCATCGAGGCCGCCCGGAAGATCGTCCAGATGCAGGCGGATGGCGCGGCGGCCGCGTTCGTTGAGGACCTCAAAATCGCCCTGCGCCTGCGCCAGTTCGACGGCGCCGAAGGTCAATTTGCGGTTCTCGATCGGCATCTCGTCCGAATGGTCGCAGGTGAGAGTGAGAAAGACGCCGCTGTTGGGTCCTCCCTTGTAGGCCTGTCCGGTGGAATGAAGGTAGCGCGGTCCAAATCCCAGACAGGTGGCGACGTGTTTTCGATCGCGCACCTTCATCCGAATGGCCTGCAACGCTTTTTCATGCTGCGGTGAGCGCTGCATATAGGCAAGGAGCGCGAAGTAGTCATTCGCCCGAACTCGCGCGAGATGGATTCGAAGACAGTCAGCGAGAGACCGAGCCCGGGAAATCTCCTCCTTGCACAGCGTGTCGGCGTAGACCGCTACGCCATCATGCACAAAATCGGGCCGCGCCGGTCGAGCTGATTCGGCGTGTTCGATGCGATCGGTCAATTGACGCGTGCGCTGCTTGCTCGCCTCGACATCGGGCTGATCGAAAGGATTGATCGAGAGCACGGCGCCCGCAACGGCGACCGCCATCTCCCAGACGATGAACAATTGTGCGATTTGGTACGTGTCTTCGATCGCCAGGCGCAGGACAGGGTGGCCGCGCTCCTGCAGATCCTGCAGCTGCGTGCCGCAATCGTCGTCGCCCGACAGATGAAGATGAACGAAAACCCGGTCGTCCCCGTAGGATTCCGGCCCGCTCAGGATTTCGCCATCGATCGGAATGAAACCTTTGCCCTGCTTTCCGGTGGATTCGGCGAGCAATTGCTCCAACCATGCGCCCATGCTGGCGATCGAGCGTGATGCGACGATGGTAATCTTGTCGCGCTTGAAATCCCGCGCGAGAACGCCCAGCGCCACACCGAGGCGAACTCCCGGATTGGCCGAAGGCGGAACGAGGGCCTCGCAGCTCTGCGTCATGCGTGCGGCTTCTGCGAGGAGACGCTTGATGTCGAGACCAATCAGGGCGGCGGGTACAAGACCGAATTTCGACAGCACGGAGAATCGTCCGCCAATTGCGGGATCGCCATGAAAGACGTGCAGAAATCCATTGCGCCGCGCCGATTCGTCCAATGGGGTGCCCGGATCGGTAATGGCAATGAAGTGCTTTGCAGCGGTTCCGTTCGCTGCGGTATCGCTCAACACACGAAGAAAGTGGTCCTGAAGGATATTTGGCTCGAGTGTGGTGCCCGATTTGGAACTGACCAGGAAATATGCCTCCCCGGGAGACAGCGCGCGTTCGACCGCGCGGATCTGGTCGGGATCCGTTGAATCCAGAACCGTCAGGTGCGGCCAACCCTGCCGATGACCGAATGTGTCACCTAGGACCTGGGCTCCCAGGCTCGACCCTCCCATCCCGAGCAGTACAACCTGGCCGAGGTGCGCGCCCTCGCTCTCCTGCGCCAGTGCGTCGAGTGACGCCCGATTGGCGGCTTCGTGCCGCGCTATCTCGAGCCAGCCGAGCCAGCGATCCTCGTCGGCACCCGTCCACACTGATTTGTCATGCGCCCACAGACGGCGAATATTTCCTTCGCGCGTCCAGAGCGCCAGCTCCGAATCCACGCCATTCTGGGCATCTCCCAACGAAGCAGTGAAGCGCAAGAGCTTCCCGTCGAGAATTTTGGCGCGCTTTTCCGCTAGTGCCGCGTAGAGCGCATCTGCCGCTTCGGAGAATTTCTCGACTCCCTCGGTCACCAGCTCGTCGGTTATCCTCTCGAGCGACACGTTGACGGTTTCCAGACGCGCGAGCACTGCGCGCGCTTCGTCCACGCCCGCCTCCAGAGTGGCGGCCGGGTGGCCGTGATCGCGAAACGCACTGAGCGTCTCGAGCGGAATCGTGTTCACCGTGTCGCGTCCGATGAGTGCGTCGATGTAGATGGTGTCGGGATAGGATTTGTTCTTGGTGCTGGTTGAAGCCCAGAGAAGGCGTTGGGGCTTCGCACCCATCGCCGCGAGCTTCGCCCACCGTTCGCCGGCGAACGCCTGTTTGAAGTACTCATAGGCGAGCTTTGCGTTGGCAATTGCCGCTTTGCCCAGCAACGATTCGACGTTTCTGCGTGCTCCGCCGTCATGTGCGAGCACGTTTTCCAGCTCCGCGTCGACCTTCGAATCGATTCGGCTGACGAAGAAGCTTGCAACGCTTGCAATCGAGTCGAGCCGGCCGTTGCGCGAGAGCGTCTCGAGGCCTGCAAGAAAGGCTTCGACAACCTCCTCGTACCGGCTGCGTGCGAACAGAAGTGTGATGTTGATATTGATGCCTTCGCCGATGAGCGTGCGAATCGCCGGAATGCCTTCGCGTGTGCCTGGAATCTTCACCATCAGGTTCGGCCGGCCGATTTCGCGCCAAAGGGCGCGCGCTTCGGCGACGGAAGCAGCCGTGTCATAGGCAAGATAGGGCGAGACCTCGATGCTGATATAGCCATCCACTCCGTGACTCGTGTCGTAGACGGGGCGCAACGCATCCGCCGCGATCTGTATGTCGCGCACGCTCAAACGGCGAAAGATCGTGCCTACTCCGCAACCGTCGGAGACGCAGCGCTTGATGTCGGCATCGTATTCCGTGCCGTGGCTTATGGCTTTTTCGAAGATGGACGGGTTGGACGTCATCCCTTTGAGTCCATCCTCATCCAGCAGCTGCCGGAATTCCGCGCTCCCGAGAAATTCGCGGCTCAGAAAATCGAGCCAGACGGATTGCCCGAACTGCTCGAGCTGTCTCACGCGGTTCATGACTGGCTCCTTGCGCGCGCGATCTCGGCGCGCACCGCTTCCTCAACCGCCGCAGCGGTAATACCGAAATGTTCATAGACATCGGCCGCTGGAGCCGAAGCGCCGAAGCTTCTCATGCCAATTTTGGCGCCCTCTCGCCCCACATAACGATCCCAGCCAATCGTGCTTGCGGCCTCGACGGACACACGCGCGCATATTCCTGGCGGCAGAACGCTGTCACGGTAGCGTTGGGGCTGCGCTTCGAAAAGCTCCCAGCTTGGCATCGACACAACGCGGACAGGAACCCCTGCGCTGCCCAGGGATTCCTGTGCCGCAACCGCCAACGAAACCTCGCTGCCGCTGGCGATGATGATCGCCTGCGGCGCGGCGCCGTCGGGATCGGCGAGAATATAAGCTCCATGTGCAACGCCCCTTGCTGGTCCATATTTTCCGCGGTCCAGCGTCGGAAGTTTTTGTCGTGAGAGGACGAGGCACGCCGGGCGGTTGGTAAGCGCCATGATGACCCGCCAGCTTTCTGCGGTTTCGTTGGCGTCGCACGGCCTCAACAGCACGATGCCCGGAATGGCTCGCAGCCCGACGAGCTGCTCGATCGGCTGGTGCGTGGGACCGTCTTCTCCCAGTCCGATCGAATCGTGGGTAAAAATGAAAATGCTCGGAATCTGCATCAGTGCGGAGAGGCGGATTGCAGGGCGCATATAGTCGCTGAAGATGAGGAACGTCGCGCCATAGGCGCGTATGCCGGAGAGCGTGAGTCCGTTGACGACCGTGCCCATCGCATGTTCGCGAATTCCAAAATGGAAATTGCGGCCACCGAATGAGCCCGGCTCGAAATCGCCTGCGCCGCTGATCTGTGTTTTCGTCGACGGCGCGAGATCGGCGGCGCCTCCCATAAGCCACGGCACTGAGGCGGCGATCGCATTCAACACCTTGCTGGCGCTGTCACGCGTGGCGACGCCCTTCTCGTCAGTGGGAAAGTTCTGAATCCCCGCGTCCCACGGGTCCGGCAGCCGAAATGTGCGCATCTGGTCGAGTTCGCGCGCCAGGTCGGGCTGCGCGTCCCGGTAGCGTCGCTCGAGCGCCTGCCAGTCGGCATGCAGTTTGGCGCCGCGGCTGCCCACTCCGGCAGCGAAATGCTCCTTCACACCGTCGGGAACATAGAAGATGGTGTCTTCCGGCCAGTGATAGGCCCGCTTTGCGGCGCGCACTTCATCGGCGCCGAGCGCTTCTCCATGTGCCTCCTTGGTGTCCTGCTTGTTGGGCGCGCCGTAACCGATATGGCTTCGCAGGATGATAAGTGAGGGTTGGCTCTTGGCCGCCGCCGCAACGCTCAAAGCCTCGTCGATCGCAGCGGTATCGTTTGCATCGGCGACGTGCTGCACGTTCCAGCCATAGGCTTCGAAGCGNNCCTTCCATCATGTCGCCGTCGCTGCAGATCGCCCATATTCGATAGTCGAACAATTCGAGACCGGGGCGGTTGAAATGCTCGGCGCGCCATTTCGCTGCGATCGCCAATCCGACGCTCATGCCCACTCCCTGACCGAGCGGACCGGTGGTCAGTTCAACGCCGGTGGTGTGCCCATATTCGGGATGGCCGGGGCATTTGCTGTCCAGCTGGCGAAAGCGTTCGATGTCATCGAGCCCCACCGCCGGCCGACCCGTGGCGTTGCCATCCGGATCGACTTCGCGCACCTGCGCAAGGAAGAGCGTCGAATAGAGGAGCATGGAGGCGTGGCCCGCGGAAAGCACGAACCTGTCGCGGGCAGGCCAGAGGGGATTCTGCGGATCGTAACGAAGATGCCGCTGCCATAAGGTGTAAATCAGCGGAGCAAGCGCCATCGGCGTGCCGGGATGACCCGACTTCGCTTTCTCCACGGCATCCATTGAAAGCGTACGGATCGTGTCGATGCAAAGCTTGTCGATTTGATCCGGCATGATGCTGCGTGCGAATCCAGCCTTGGACGGCATATCGCGGAACCGGACAGCCGAAAATTCCAACGTGCGCAAGTTGCGATAGTTCCGGGCATGACGGCAAGCCCGGATTTGGCAAACTCCGGCCCGGAGCGCGTGGTTCGCTCCGCGGCTCGACCGCCTTTCTCGCCTTCGCATGCTCCTCGGCGGGTCCCGAGGATCCGGCGAGCCTTCCGAACAGCTGGCCGCCGGTTGCGCCTGGGTCCCGTTCCGGAATTGCGGGAATCGGCTTCAGGATGGGCCGATTCCCGCCGAAACCTGTGGCCCGTCCGCCACAGAAATGGCGAGGAATTCATTGGATGGAGCGGTCCCGTCTGGTAAAGTTATCAACAGGAGCGCGGGCAAACAAAACCCGACTTCATCGAACCGCGGGGAATCCGTGCGCGCAACACCGGTCATGGCGGCAGTTCTTGCTGCCACCCTTCTTTGGGGTGGATCGGTGACGCGTGCCGCGATGGCAAGCTCGAATTCGGGCTGGTTCTATACGACCCCGGGCGGCGATGCGGAAGGATTGTCTGCGGCGCCGGATTTGCCGTTGGGCATCGATCTGGAGAGCGCGCCCTCTGCCTTCGGCTCGACTTCGCTTTTTGGCCCAGTCAGGCTTGTTGATCGGCTGACACCGAACGTTGCGTTCGAGTTTGGCTACGATGCTGATTTTGGCGCGCCATCCGCTTTCGCCGGCCGTGGCGCGAACACCACCAGCAGCGGGCTGTTTCCGCTCGCATCGATTCTCAATTCGCCTTATGCCGCGCTCGACGACCGCGAAATGTACGTCTCAACCTCAATCGGCGTGGGCAACGGATTGAGCTTCAGTCTGGGCGACTCGATGCTCAATCCCGATCAGGGGGCGCTCGCTGCGCCGCTTCTCTATCCTGCCCAATCGTCAACCGGCCTCGCGTATGATCCGCGCGAAGCCAATACCGTGCTCGCGGGTGCGAACTGGAAGTTTGCACCTTGGGGCGGAATTGGTCTCGTCGCGGCGCACAGCGTCGAGCGCAACGATTTTCTCGCTGCGGCGCCTGCCGGCGGTCTTTCGATTGCCAAATCCGCTTCCGCGAGTGGACTCGGACTCTCGGGCCGCATCGGATTGGGCAGTGGGTGGATAACGACCTTTTCCTACAATGAGGCTGTGACCCAACTCGATCTGCGTCCCGGCGGGAACGCTCTTGCTTCGGTAGAGCTGCACAGCCGCTCTTATGGTCTTGCCATCGCGAAACACGGGTTGTTTGGCGATGATTCCATTGGCCTCGCCGTTTCGAGGCCGCTCGAACTCGCGTCCTCCGGCATCGATCTCGGCGGGGCGGCCATCGCTGATCCATTCGACGGTTTGATGGCGGAGGCAACGCGTCCGATCTTGAGCGGTGAAGCTCAGCAGACGGATCTGGAACTGGGTTATGTGACGACATTCATGGATGGTGCCCTCGCGCTGCAGGCTAATGCCGGCTACCAGATGAACGTGGCGGGCCAGAGCGGAAACAACGGCGTTGCGGTTTTATCGCGCGCCAAGATCAATTTCTGAGCGTCATTTCCTGCGGCGATAATCCGACTGCCATTGACCGGCGCCGGAGATGTTTGCAGTGGTGAACGCGTTTCGCTAGAACCCCGCGCCCTTCCGCGAGTGCAAGAGGAACACGCCATGGCCGGTCCGCAATATGTTTATGTGATGAAGGGCTTGTCCAAGACCTGGCCGGGGGGCAAGCAGGTGCTCAAGGACATCTGGCTGAGCTTCCTGCCGGGCGCAAAGATTGGCGTGATCGGAGTCAATGGCTCGGGCAAGTCGACGCTTTTGCGCATCATGGCGGGGACTGATCCGAAATTCACGGGTGATGCTTGGGCGGCCGAAGGCGTTCGCGTTGGACACCTCTCGCAGGAACCCGAGCTTGACGCCTCCAAGGATGTCCTCGGGAACGTCATGGCGGGCGTGGCAGAGAAGAAAGCGCTTGTGGACCGATACAACGAAATTGCCGCCAACTATTCCGACGAGACGGCTGACGAGATGTCG
Source organism: Alphaproteobacteria bacterium (assembly GCA_003131925.1). GTDB lineage: Bacteria > Pseudomonadota > Alphaproteobacteria > Micropepsales > Micropepsaceae > Rhizomicrobium. The sequence continues at coordinate 27,163 of PKWC01000263.1, forward strand.
TCGCTGCAGGACAAGATCGAAGCGCAGGGATTGTGGGATCTCGATTCCCAGATTGAAATGGCGATGGATTCGCTGCGCTGTCCCGAACCGAACGCCGATGTGACGACGCTTTCGGGCGGCGAGAAGCGACGGGTCGCCCTGTGCCGACTTCTTCTCGAGGCTCCGGATATTCTGCTGCTTGACGAGCCGACCAACCATCTCGACGCCGAATCCGTCGCCTGGCTCGAACGCACGCTGCACGAGTTCAAAGGAACGGTCGTTCTGGTCACGCATGACCGCTACTTTCTCGACAACATAACGGGCTGGATACTCGAGCTCGATCGTGGCCGCGGCATCCCGCACCAAGGCAACTACACGTCCTTCCTTGAGATGCAGGACAAACGTCTTCTCGCGGAGGGTCAGAGCGAAGAAGCACGCGAGCGCACGCTGGCGCGCGAGCGTGATTGGATCAAGGCAAGCCCTCGCGCCCGCCAGGCAAAATCGAAAGCTCGCATCCGCGCTTATGAAGAGCTTCTGGCCAAGGCGCAGGACAACCGCTCCGGTGTTGCGCAGATCGTCATTCCGGCAGGACCCCGACTGGGTTCGCTCGTTGTCGAGGCCTCGCAGCTTGGAAAAGCGTATGGCGACCGGCTGCTATTCGAGAATCTGGAGTTCCAGCTGCCGCCTGGCGGAATTGTCGGCGTGATCGGACCAAATGGAGCGGGCAAGACGACACTCTTCCGGATTCTGACGGGCGCCGAAACACCCGATCAAGGCACGCTGCGGATCGGCGACACGGTCGTGATGGGTTATGTCGACCAGTCCCGGGATGCGCTCGATGCAAAAAAAACCGTGTGGGAAGAGATTTCAGGTGGGCTCGATGTCATCGAACTCGGCAAACGAAGCGTGCAGAGCCGCGCCTATGTGGGCGCCTTCAACTTCAAAGGCGGCGATCAGCAGAAAAAAGTCGGCAATATCTCGGGCGGAGAAAGAAATCGCGTGCATCTCGCGAAGATGCTGAAGTCCGGAGCCAATCTCCTGCTTCTGGATGAGCCCACCAACGACCTCGATGTGGAGACCTTGCGTGCGCTTGAGGCCGCGCTTGAAGATTTCGCCGGCTGCGCGATGATCATCAGTCACGATCGCTGGTTCCTCGACCGGGTCGCGACGCACATGCTTGCCTTCGAGGGCGACAGCCACGCGGAATGGTTCGAGGGAAACTTCCAGGACTATGAATCGGACAAGAAGCGCCGCCTCGGCATCGAAGCCGAGCAGCCTCACCGCATCAAGTACAAGCGCTTTGCGAGGGCATAGCCGCCCCCGACGCCGGTTCGAAAATCAGAAACCGCACCTTCTAGTGGTTCAGTTTTAACAATTGAATCCCAAAAAATTGTCATGGCCCCGCTTGACGGGGCCACCCAGCCAGCGCGCGTCCGCGCGCTGAATATACGCGCTGAGCGGTTTCGCCTGGGTGGCCCGCTCTGCGGCGGGCCATGACAACTTTTTGGTATGAAGCGTTGGAATCGGACCACTAGCGCAGCAGCTCGTGATCATTCCCAGGTCTGCAATTTCGATTTCTCTAGAGCGGTTTTTGAACAAATCGAATCACAAAGATTGTCATGGCCCGCTTGCGCNNACAAAATAGGTAAATTGAATTCCAAACAGCTTTGGATCAATGCGTCGGCGTGCTTGGGCCGCCGCCGCGCAACCGGTTCGTCAGCATGTTCAGATGCGTGGTCAAGCCGTCCAGGTTGCCGTTGTTTTCTTCCAGGAACGCGGTGAACTGGTCGCGTTCCTCGAGCGCAAGCCACACTCCGACTATGCTCGCATCAATGACGACGAAACGCCCGTTTGAGGAATCGACGCGAAAATCAACCTCAATCGGTTCGCCCTGCGCTTCCGTGCGTCCTGTCGGATCGACCAGCGTGGTCGTTACGATATAGTCGTTTGGCCCATGTGCTGTGGAGCCCGTCACTCGCAGCGTCTGTCCCGCATAAGCCTTGAGCCGGGATTCGTAGACGGCCACGGCGTAGTTGCGGAAAGCATCGACGAAAGCGTCGATTTGCGCCGGCGTCGCGGTTCTTCGCGCCGGTCCGAGTGTGAACAGGGCAATCCGGGGAAGGTCAGTGAGCCCGGTGAGAAAATTGCGGAACTCGGTGCGGCGCTGGGCGTCCGGGATGCTGCGATTGTTGAGGATGGTCAGTCCCCTTTGCACGTTTTCGCGAACGTAATTTTCTGCCGCCGTTTGGGCGCGCGCCGTCTCGGTCAATGAGAACAGCACCACCCCGAATGCGATCAGCCACGCCGCGGCGATGGCGCCGAAATGCCGGGTAGAACTGCGCGCAGTCGACGTGGGAGTCATGAACAAGATCCTTGAGCTGTTGGCGTTAATGCAGATCGTCTTGGCTGTATATGGCAAGTTCGTGGCCGTCTATCACCCGCATTGAACGCATGTCCTCCGGCGTGGATCACCCCACGGCCCCGGGCTGCGCAGATGACCGGCAATTAGAACGCCCCCGGACGTGGTTCGTCCCATCGCCGTTCTCAAGCCTCGACCGCCATGGTCACATCTGTCCGCCTAGCTGATTGAATTCCTTGTGTTTTCCAAATCCCAACGCGAACCCTCAAGCGTCGAAAAGGCGGCGGAGAAATATTGCATAAGCACATAAAGATATGTTTATATGTTTGAAGGAGAGTTCCGATATGGACGAGCTTCTGACCATGCTTCGGGCGGCAGGCGACCCGAGCCGGCTGCGTATCCTTCTGCTGTTGCGTGGAGCGGAGCTCACGGTCTCCGAGCTGACGCAGATCCTGGGCCAGAGCCAGCCGCGCGTTTCGCGCCATCTGAAACTGCTGTGCGATGCGAACCTGCTGCAGCGATTCAAGGAGGGCAGTTGGGTTTTCTATCGGTCTGCCGAGCGCGGCGACCCCGCACAATTTGCGGATATGATGGCGGCACTCTCTTCGAGAGATGGCGAGGCGTTTGAAGCGGATGGTCGCAGACTCGCTTCCGTGCGTCAGGCCAGGGAAGCAGCGGCTGCGGCCTTCTTCAGGGCGAACGCAGCGGACTGGCAGCGCATCCGCTCCCTGCATGCGCCGGAGCAGGAAGTTGAAGCTGCCATTCTGCGGCTGATGGACAAATTGCCACGAGTCGAGGTTCTGGACGCGGGAACCGGCACGGGCCGCATGCTCGAGCTTCTCGCGCCCAGCATCAGTCGTGGAACCGGTGTCGATGCGAGCCCCGATATGCTCGCAATCGCGCGCGATCGTCTCGAGCGCGCAGGAATCCAGCATTGCCAAGTCCGCCTTGCGGACATCCGGCACCTTCCATTTTCGGCAGGCAACGCGGTGCAGGGCTTCGACGTCGCGATCTTCCATCAGGTGCTGCACTATCTGGAGGATCCCCAGGCTGCTGTGGTCGAAGCGGCGCGCGTGCTGAAGCCGCAGGGGAAAGTTTTGATCGTCGATTTTGCGCCGCACGAGCTCGAGTTCTGCCGCGGCGAGCTTGCGCATCGCCGGCTCGGCTTCGCCGACGAGGAAGTGCGGAGCTGGTTCGAAGCTGCGGGCCTCGAACCGCTAGCCGCGGAATCCATCGATGCCGATCCGGCGAGAGGCGGCGGCGAAAATCTTACCGTCAAGCTCTGGCTCGGTGCGATGGCTGCCCTGCCTCTCGGCAAGCGCGCCAGGGAGGCCACATGAGCCTCAAGCGTCTCTCTGTGAATCCGTCTCCGCTCAAGGTCTCATTCGAATTCTTCCCGCCGAAGACCGCAGCGATGGACGAGCAGCTCTGGCACGCCATTCGCCGACTTGAGCCGCTTGCACCAGCATTCGTGTCCGTCACCTATGGCGCAGGCGGTTCCACGCGCGATCGCACGCACGCCACCGTCAAGCGCATCGTCGAAGAAACACGGCTCGCGCCGGCCGCCCATCTCACCTGCGTCGCCGCAACCTGCGAAGAGGTTGACGACGTCGTGCGGCAATACTGGCAAGCCGGTGTGCGCCACATCGTGGCACTTCGCGGTGACATGCCGGATTTGAGTTCACCCTACTATGCGCACCCGGGCGGTTATGCTTCAACGCCGGATCTTGTTGCAGCGATAGGCCGCATCGCGCCTTTCGAAATCAGCGTCGGCACCTATCCCGAGCGCCATCCCGATTCGCGCGCGCTGGACGACGATATCGATCTGCTCAAGGCCAAGGTCGAGGCAGGAGCCGTGCGCGCAATCGGGCAATTCTCCTTCGACACAGCGGCCATTGTGCGCTTCCGGGATCGGGCGTGCGCGAGGGGCGTTAGCGTTCCGCTGGTACCGGGGCTGATGCCGAGCACGAATTTCACGGGCGTCATGCGCATGGCGGGGCGATGCGGAACCGCAATTCCCGATTGGCTTGCGCAACTCTATGACGGCCTGGATGACGATCCGGAAAGCCGCAAGGCGATCGCGGCAGCGGTGCTTGCCGAGCAGGTCGAACAACTCCGCCGGGAGGGATTCGAACAGTTTCATTTCTACACGCTGAATCAGGCCAACCTCACCTATGCCGCCTGCCGTCTGCTTGGGATCAAGGAGCGGCAAACGACCCGGGAGTGCGCAGAATGAGCTTTGATCGCGCATCGCGCATTGCCTGGCTGATGAAGGAGGCCCGCGAGCGGATTTTGCTGCTCGACGGCGCCTGGGGCGTGATGATTCAAGGCTTCGGCTTAAGCGAATCCGATTTCCGTGGTGCGCGCTTCGGGGGGCATGGCAGCGACCTCAAGGGCAATAACGATCTTCTGACGCTCACGAAGCCAGAGATCATTCGCGAGATCACCCACGACTACCTTGGCGCGGGCGCCGACATCATCGAAACCAACACGTTCAATTCGACATCCGTCTCGCAGGCCGATTATGGACTGTCGCACCTTGTTCGCGAATTGAACGAGGCGGGAGCGCTCCTCGCGCGCGAAGTGTGCGACGAGTTGTCGACTTCAAGCCGTCCCCGACTGGTGGCAGGTGTGCTCGGTCCGACAAACCGGACAGCATCCTTGTCGCCCGACGTCAACGATCCGGGCTTCCGAAACACCAGTTTCGACGAGTTGCGCGACACCTATCGCGACAGCGTGCTCGGGCTCATTGCGGGAGGGGCCGATCTCATCCTGATCGAGACGGTATTCGACACGCTCAA
>PKWC01000118.1:0-28451 GCA_003131925.1 Alphaproteobacteria bacterium
ATGTCGACGTCATCACCATCGACCATATGCGGGCGATGAAGCACCGCGCCATCGTCTGCAATATCGGTCATTTCGATTCCGAGATCCAGGTTGCGGCGCTCAAGAACTTCAAATGGCACAATGTGAAGCCGCAGGTGGACGAGATCGAGTTCGCCAATGGCAAGCGCATCATCCTGCTCTCGGAAGGGCGGCTGGTGAATCTCGGCAATGCGATGGGGCATCCTTCCTTCGTGATGAGCGCGTCCTTCACCAACCAGACGCTGGCGCAGATCGAGCTGTTCGTGAATCCCGGCAAATACGAAAGAAAGGTCTACACGCTGCCCAAGCATCTCGACGAAAAGGTCGCGCGCCTGCATCTCGAGAAGATCGGCGTAAAACTGACGAAGCTCACGGACAAGCAATCCGCATATATCGGCATCCCGCAGAACGGCCCGTTCAAACCGGATCTCTACCGGTATTGAACCGACCGCCGAGCCATGTGACGCACAAAGATTCTTAACGCAGTAGACGCAGAGGATGCGTAGCGGGCGCAGAGGAAATTCTTGCGCGCCTTCGGCGCGCGATTCTTCCTCCCCAGCGTCCTCGGCGCATCTCCTGCGTCCCCTGCGTTAAATCTTTTTTTTGAACAGCTTCAGCTGCTGCCGCCGTCGACGGGTAATCCTTCCGCACGCCAGCGGAGCATGCCGCCCGCGAGATTGGCGACGTGGCGGAAGCCTGCCTGGCGCAGGATGTTGAACGCTTGTGCGGAGCGGCTCCCGGCGCGGCAGACGGTGACGATGGGGAGGTCGCGGCCGAGTTCGGCAATGCGCGTCTGAAGTTCGCCGAGCGGAATCAGTTTCGCGGCGCGGATATGCCCGAGCGGTCCGGTAAATTCCGTGGGCTCGCGCACGTCGACAACCTGCACATTTGCGGTTTGCTCTTCCAGAACCTGGGGCGCGATCTCCCAGATTCCCGCGAAGGAAAAAGTGAGCGGCGCCCAATCGGGATCGTCGCCTCGCAATGTTTCCTGCGCCGGGCGGCCGCAGCGCTGGTTCGCGGGCACCGCTATATCCATCTGCTTGGGATGCGCGAGCCTCAGATTGTCCATGTAGCCGCAGAAATCGCCGACCGCAATTTCGCCTCCCAGGCGCGGATTGAAGCGCCGCTCCTCGCCGACGCTCGTCACCGTGAGACCGCGATAATCATGCGCGGGATAGAGCAGGCAGGATTCGGGCAGCGCAAAAATTCGCTCGCGCACCGAGCGGTACAACATCGCGGCGCTGCCGCCCTGGAAATCCGTGCGGCCGCTGCCACGCACCAGCAGGCAATCGCCGGTGAACGCCATCGTTGCATCGTCCAGGACAAAGGTGACGCAACCATTCGTGTGGCCGGGCGTCGCCATCGCGCGGAGAAACCGGGTGCCAAACGCGATTTGCGCGTCCTCTTCAAGATAGAGATCGGCGCCTTCCGCGCCGCTCGCCGCACCGACGCCGATGCGGCTGCCCAGCCGCTCCCTCAGCACCCAGGCTGCCGTCACGTGATCGGCATGAATGTGGGTTTCGAGCGTCCAGCGAAGAGCGAGGCCAAGTTCTGCGAGAAGCGCTGCATCGCGGCGCGCCTGGTCGAAAACGGGATCGATGAGCACCGCATCGCGCGACGCTTCGGCGCCGAGCAAATAGGTGAAGGTCGAGGATTGCGGATCGAACAATTGTCGGAAGATCAGCACGATGTCGCGGCCTTCAGATTACGGACCTCATCCCAACGCGATCCCGACTGTCGCAAGCATTACCAGAGGCACCGCGCTGCGCACCTTCTTTCCTCCCGCAACGCGGCGCAGGTGGCCATCCGTGCACGGATTTCGTAACCGATTGAGCGGACTCACGAATTGGGTCAAACACCGCTCGACTACAGCAGATCTCGCGAAAATTGCTACAAATGGTGATTTACGATTTTTTAACCACATTGTCTATGCGGACTCGCAGCCGGTGCATATCATATTGATTCCAAAGTGATTCGCCCCCTTGCGGGGCGGCACGGGGGGTTGCCAGGCGATGCCTCCCATCTTGGGATTGGGCGGAGTGCGGAAACGGGCGTCTTCGAGATGGCGCTGCTTCGGGGGCCCCATCCTCGCGGCGGCTTTCATTCCCGTGCCGGCTTATGCATCGGCAACTCGCATCGCTCTCGAAGTGGCGCCATTGATCGCGGGCGGCGCCCTGGCGCTCGGCTTGGCCGCCGCTCTCTGGGCATCGGCTCTGGCGAGCGTGGTGCGCCGTCTCCGGCGCGAGTTGGGCGAGATCGGTGCGTTCACCCGCTCCGCCGTCGGCGCACGCGACGCGCTGATCGCTGCAAGCCGCGACGCGCTGGTCGCCTGGGGCGGAGACGAGTCGCTGCCGCGGAGTTACGGCGCCGCCGACCGGATTGTCGAATCCTGCCTCGCCGGACCCGATGCGCCCGAACTCGCGGAGGCGCTGGACGGGCTCAGCGACCGCGGCGCTCCCTTCCTGCTGTCGATCCGTGACGAGCGGGAACGCCCGGTGACGTTGCGCGGGCGCGCGGTCGGCGCGATGGCAGCGATCTGGGTCGAGGCGAGCCCGGCGACGGGTACGACCGACTTCCGCGCCGTCCTCGATGCGATTCCGATTCCCGTGTGGCTCAGGGATCCGGCGCGGGCGCTCGCCTGGGGCAATCGTGCCTGGCTGGCCGCTACGGGCCAACCCGACATGGAAACCGCCATCGCATCGCAGGCCTCGCTCGAAAAAACGGACCGCGATCTCGCATCTGCCGCGCGTTCGGAAGGTCGCGCGCTCGAGGCCAAGCGCTACGCGGTCGTGGGCGGACAGCGCCGCACGCTTGCGCTCACCTATGTGCCGCTCGCGGACAGCAGCGTGGCGGGTTCGGCAACCGACGTGACCGATCTGTCAAACGCCGAGGCACGGCTGCAGCAGCACATCGACGCGCATGCCGACACGCTCGACAAGCTTGCCACGGCCGTCGCAATCTTCGACCGCGAGCGCAAACTTACCTTCTACAACGGCGCGTTCGTGCGGCTGTGGAACCTGCCGGAAGCCTGGCTCGACATTCATCCCACGGACGAGGAGATTCTCGACCGCCTGCGCGAGACACGCAAGCTTCCCGAACAGCGCGACTACCAGGCGTGGAAACGCCAGAGACTCGCGCTCTATGCAAAGGCGGGCGACTACGTGCCCGACGATCTGTGGTATCTGCCCGGCGGCAAGACCTTGCGCGTCGTGGCGCAGCCCCATCCCTTCGGCGGCCTGACATTTCTCTACGAGGACGTGACCGAGAAGCTCGCACTCGAGAGTTCCTACAACACCCTAATCAAGGTGCAGTCGGCGACCCTCGATACGCTGAGCGAGGCGGTGGCCGTGTTCGGTCCCGACGCAAAGCTGAAGCTGCACAACGCGGCTTTCGCCCGGATGTGGGAGCTTCAGGAATCCGATGTCGCGGGCGAGCCGCATGTGCAGAAACTCGCCGAAGCCTGTATCGCGCGCTTCGGCGACGCGGCGATCTGGCAGAATCTCGCGGTCAGCATCGCCTCGGGCGCCGAACGCAGCCGCAACTGGGGGCAGTTCGAACGCTCCGACAAGACCGTGCTCGCGCTTGCTTTTGCACCGCTGCCCGACGGAGCGACGCTCATTACATTCGCCAACGTGACCGACCGCTTCCGCATCGAAAGCGCGTTGCGCGACCGCGCGGAAGCGCTCGAAGCGGCCGACCGGCTCAAGTCCGATTTCGTGCATCACGCGTCGTTCCTCTTCCGCGACCCGCTGAACGCGGTGCACGGCTTTGCCAGCCTGCTCGCGTCCGGTGCAGCCGGGGCGCTGACGCCGAAACAGGAAGAATATGTCAACGACATTCTCGCCGCCTCCGACAATCTCGCCGACGTAACGAGCGACATCCTCGACCTGGCGTTGATCGATTCGGGCGCGATGCGAATCGAGCTTTCACGCGTCGATCTCCACGTTCTGCTGTCGCGCGTCGCAGAAACGCTGCGCAAGCACGCGGAGAGTCTCGACATCGAGTTCCGCCGTGATTGGGACGAGCACATCGGAGAGATCATGGCGGACGGGCGGCGCCTGCGGCAGGTCGTGTTCAATCTGCTATCGAACGCGTTCAAATACACGCCGCGCGAGGGAACCATCACCCTTTCGGCTGCAATCGTGGGCGACGACGTGCAGATCAGCGTTGCCGATTCCGGCCCGGGGATCGCGCCGGAGGTCAAAGCGAACGTCTTCGACCGCTTCTCCGCCAGAGGCCGCGGCGGCCAGCCCGCGGGCGCAGGGCTCGGCCTCGCGCTCGTCAACCGTTTCATCGAGCTGCATGACGGCTGGGTGGAAATCGAGAGCACGCCCGACCGCGGCACCATCGTGCGCTGCCACATCCCCCGCCGCATGGAGGTGCCTGAATTGGCGAGTGCAGGCTGATAGCGGCCTGAGTTCACCACGAGGACACGAAGAAAAAAGTCTCAACGCGGANNGCGCCCTCCGCGTTAAATCTTTTTCCTTCGTGATTCTTATGTCTTTGTGCTGAACCTGGATCAGTGCTGGCTTTTAGGTAGGCGGACGACGAGGCCGTCGAGTTCGGACGTGACTTTGATCTGACATGAGAGGCGGCTCGTCGGCTCGAGTTCCTGCGCGAAATCGAGCATGGTCTCCTCCATATCGGTTTTCGCCGGAATCTTGCCGGCCCAGCCGGGATCCACATGCACGTGACAGGTCGCGCAGGCGCNNCGCAGGCGCAGGCGCCGCCGCAATCCGCGTCGATCCCCGGAACGAGATTCTTCACAGCGCCTTCCATGACCGACCAGCCCGCGGGCACCTCCACGACATGCTCCCGGCCATTGTGCTCGATATATTTGATCTTCGGCATTTGTGCTCTCCGGGATCAGGCAACAGATTTCATCGGTATCGAGGTATCTGCAAGCCTTGATGCGGCAACCGGCGTGCCGTCGGCAATCAGCCTTCGGCCGACGACATATTCCGGCGCGGCATTGACAGCTTCGACCGCGGCCACCGAACCTTCTCGCAGACGAAACACCGCGAATTTCCGCGCCGCGGGATTCCCACGCAGCACTAGCTCGTCGTTCTCGCGCGCCAAGCCAGCAATCTGCAGCTTGAGATCGTACTGATCCGACCAGAACCAGGGCACTTCGCGATAGGGCAGCGGCCTGCCCAGCATCGCAAGGGCCGCGTGCTTCGCCTGGTCGATCGCATTCTGCACCGATTCGAGTCGAATGAGCTGACCCTCTCGTCCGACATGCCGCGTGCAATCGCCAGCAGCGAAAATGGCGGGGTCGGCGGTGCGCGCGCAATCGTCGACTACGATGCCGTCGTCGCAGGCAAGCCCGGCCGCCGCCGCAATTTCCACATTGGGAACAATCCCGATTCCTACGAGCGCCAGATCCGCCGCATGCGACTTTCCTCCCGCGTGCACGAATTGAAGCCGCCCTGCGCCTTCGAACGATTCGACGGAGACATTCGGCTCGATGCGGACGCCCGCCTTGCGATGCACGCTCTCGTAGAAAACGGAGAGCTGCGGAGAGACGGCGCGCGTCATCACGCGCGGCAGCGCTTCGAACACAGTCACGTCGAGCCCGTGCTTGATCGCGACAGCGGCCACTTCGAGGCCGATATAGCCGCCGCCGACCACTGCGAGGCGCTTGCCTGCCGCGAACGCGCCACGCAACGCATCCACATCGGCAATTCCGCGCAAATAGAAGATGCCTGGAAGATCTGCGCCAGCGACGGGAATCCGCCGCACCCGCGAACCCGTGGCGATCAGGAGCCTGTCATAGGCGATCGCTCCGCCATCCGCGAGCACGACGTTTCGTGCCCCGCGATCGATGTCCGTCGCCGCAACGCCGTGCAACCGTTCGCATCGCGACTCGGAATAGAACGACTCGGGTTTGAGAAAGAGCCGTTCGCGCTCGAACGTGCCGGCAAGATAGGCCTTGGACAGAGGTGGCCTCTGATACGGCGGAAAGGGCTCGTCGCCCACGAGCGTGAGCGGGCCGCCAAAGCCCTCCACCCGCAGCGTCGCCACAGCTTGGGCGCCCGCCTGCCCTGCGCCGATAATGACGATGCGTTCCGGCATGTCTCGACCGAATTTCTCCCGCGCGCTCGGACGCAGGGGCTAGCACGTTCGGCGCCCTCACGGAAACAGATTGCCGCCTCAGGTGGGTTGTACCGGTGAAGGGCGCAAATATATGCGGTCGACGCTTCGCCGCATTTCGATGGAGTTCCGATGACAGATCTCTCCGCGTTTCCCATTACATCGCGCTGGCCGGCCGCGCATCCCGACAGGCTCCAGCTCTATTCGCTTCCGACACCCAACGGGGTCAAAATCTCGATTGCGCTCGAGGAGATCGGCCTGCCTTACGAGGCGCACAGGATCGATATCGGTGAGAATGAAAACCTGACGCCGGAATTCCTGTCGCTCAATCCCAACGGCAAAATCCCCGCGATCGTCGATCCGGACGGGCCCGGCGGCACGCCGCTCGGCCTTTTCGAATCGGGCGCGATCTTGCTTTATCTCGCCGACAAGACAGGCAAGCTCATTCCCGCCGACCCCGCGCGGCGCTGGCAGACCATCCAGTGGGTGTTTTTCCAGATGGCACATGTCGGACCGATGTTCGGCCAGGTCGGATATTTCTACAAATTCGAGGGGCGCGCGCTCGAAGACAAGCGTCCGTTGGAGCGATACCGCGACGAATCCAGACGCATCCTCGACGTTCTCGAGACGCGCCTCGACGGCCGGCTGTGGATCATGGATGACGAGTATACCATCGCCGACATCGCGACGCTCGGCTGGGTGCGCAACCTGATCGCCTTCTACGGCGCGCGCGATCTCGTCGCATTCGACAGCCTGAAACACGTTCCCCGCTGGCTGGAGCGCGGGCTCGGACGGCCCGCAGTGCAGCGCGGCCTGCAAATCCCGCCGCGCGCGTGAGTTGGCGGCTCCGGAGCATGAAGTTGAAACGTGTTCCATGAATTGCTGAAAGAGCGTATTAATCGCGTCGGCCGATAATCGCGCTGCAATATTGCGAGGGTCGCGAATGACGCGTTCGATCGGTTCCGGAAAAACGCTTCCACTATTCAGGTCGGCAATCGCGCTGTCGGGGGCTCTACTTCTTGCATCGTCCGGAGCCGCAGCCCGGATTGCGAAGACCCCCTCCGTCACGATCGCCATCGATGCCACGGCAAATGTTCATCCGATCGATCCACGCATTTACGGCGTGGCCTGGGGGACCTCCACAGATCTCGTCGCGCTCAACGCGCCGCTCAACCGGATGGGCGGCAACGCCATGACCGATTACAACTGGTCGCTCAACGCGGAAAACCTCGCCGCCGACTGGTACTTCGAGAGCTATCCCGAGCAGGGCGCGGTTCCTGGCGAAGAGGCGGATACGTTCGTTTCGGACAGCAGGGCAGCGAACGCCGAGCCGATGCTCACCGTGCCGCTGCTCGGTTGGGTCGCCAATCTCGGCGCCAACCGCACGATCCTGCCGAGCTTTTCAGTTGCCAAATACGGCCCGCAATGCGCGACCGATCCGTATTTTTCCGATGCCGGGGACGGGATCGAGACCGATTGCAGCACCTTCATCACCGGCAATGATCCGTACGATTCCTATGTGAAGGACAGTCCGGCTCTCGAGCAGAAATGGATCAAGCATCTGGTGAAGACGTGGGGAAAGTCTGCGCGGGGTGGAGTCAAATATTATCTCATGGACAACGAGGCGAGCATCTGGTTTTCGACGCATCGTGACGCGCATCCCAAAGGCCCGCACGCGATCGAATATCGCGACAAAGTTCTTGCCGAATCGGCGAAGATCAAATCGCTCGACCCGAACGCGCTTGTTGTAGCGCCCGAAGAATGGGGTTGGGACGGCTATTTCTACAGCGGCTTCGACCAGCAATATGCCGCCAATCACGGCTACAAGAGGTATCCGGACCACAAGAAGGAGCAGAACGGGATGGATTACATCCCCTGGCTGCTCAGCCAATGGAAGGCGGCGGGCCATCCGGTGGACGTGGTGAGCGTGCATTTCTACCCGCAGGGTGGCGAATTCAGCGACGACGTCTCTGACCAGATGCAGCTGTTGCGGAACCGCTCGACGCGGCAGCTTTGGGATCCGAATTACGTATCGGAAAGCTGGATCAATCAGCCTGTCTATCTGATCCCGCGGATAAAGGGCTGGATCGCGGACGATTACTGGTCCGGAACGCCCGCGGCGCTGACGGAATACAATTGGGGCGCAGAAGGCTACATCAACGGCGCGACGACGCAGGCCGACATCGATGGCATTCTTGGCCAGCAGGGCCTCGACATGGCGACGCGCTGGACGGTGCCGGATTCGAGCACGCCCACCTACAAGGCGATGCAGATGTACCGCAACTATGACGGCGCGGGCTCGGCGTTCGGCGACACCAGCATCTCGGCGTCCGCGCCTAATCCCGACAATCTCTCCGCTTTCGCGGCTTTGCGCAGCAGCGACAACGCCATGACAGTAATGGTGATCAGCAAGGTCCTGAGTGGCAACACGAGCGTCACCCTCACACTGGCGCATTTCACGCCGTCCGGAACGGCGAAGGTCTATCAACTCACGTCAAGCAACGTGATCCAGAAATTGCCGAACGTGTCGTGGTCGGGCGGCGTCCTCAATGATACCGAGCCCGCCCAAAGCATCACCCTTTACATTCTGCCGAAGTAACCGCTCACTTCCCTTTGTACGCCACGCGCCAGACGACACCACCGACATCGTCGGCGATGAGAAGGTCTCCGTCTTTCGCGACGACGAGGCCGACCGGACGTCCCCACACGCGCGCGGGCGAGGTCTTGCCGTCCCAGAATCCGGTCACGAAATTCTCATAGCTATTCTGCGGTCTGCCATTCGGAAACCGCACACGCACCACCTTGTATCCGGTCGGCTCGGCGGCATTCCATGAGCCATGAAGCGAGACAAAGGCGTCGCCCTTGTATTCCGACGGAAACTGACCCCCCTCGTAGAACACCAGCCCCAGAGGCGCCGAATGCGGCTGAAAGAGAACGTCGGGTGTCTTCGACTTCGCCACCAGGTCGGGACGTTTTTTCCCGAAATCGGGATCGGGATGTGTACCCGTGTACGCGTAGGGCCATCCAAAGAAATCGCCCTGTCTGACGCGGGTGAGATAGTCGGGCGGAAGATTGGTGCCGAGCCCGTCGCGCTCGTTGACCGTCACATAAAGATCGTCCGTACCCGGATAGAAGGCGATGCCGACGGGATTTCGCAAACCACTGGCGAAGGTCGAGAGCGAACCGCCGGGATTTACCTTCTGCACGCTCGCATAGGGCAGAGGGTCCTCGTCCACATTGTTGCGGCTGCCGATGGTGAGGAACAGACTGCCCTTCGTGTCGAATACGATATCGCGCGTGAAATGCCCCACACCGCCCGCCGGTGTGGTGTTCGCTATATGCCGGCGCCGTCCGGTGCTTTTCAGCTGGCCACCTGCATAGGAAAGCCGCCAGATGGACTTCACGTCGGCCACATAGAGCGCGCCGTTTGCGAAGGCGAGACCGTGCGGGAGAGTATAAGCTTCGGCAAAGGTTGCGGCGCGTGCGGCATGCGTTCCATCCGCAGAAGGCCGCAGCACGACGATCTTGCCCAGATCGGACTCGGCGAGGAACACATCGCCGTTGGGCGCCACGGCCATCCAGCGAGCATGCGGCACGTTGCTGGCGAAAATGGATACCGCGAACCCGTCTGGCGCCTTCGGCATCACACCCGCAGGCCGCGCAATCGTCTGCGAAGAATTGTCGACCGCGGACGTGGCATACGGCCTGGGCAGCCTCGCGGGGGAGATCGAGAAATGTTGGCCTGGCACATCGGCTCCCTGCGCGCCGTTTGAGGCGGCGATCAGCAGCAACGCGGCAAGCCCGCTTCGATTCATCGATTCTCTCCTTCCGTTGGTTGCGATCCGGCGTCCCCTAGATCCGGCGGCTTGGGCAGCCGTCGCCAGACGTTGTCGATCTCCGCCCACGCGATGCGGATTCCGAAATCGCGGGTCAACACGTCATGCAATTCCGTGGGGCCGTCAAGCAAACGGTGTTCGCGTCGGCCGTCGCGGCGCTGGAGCGTAAGCTCGGTATTGAACAGAGTGAGGCGATCCGTGCCCACCACCCGCGCCGCAACCAGATTGTTGACGAAGCGCGAGGCGGGATGAGTCGCGGTGAACCAGTTGTACACTTCATAGTCGCGCGCTGTCTGGGGCTCCTCGGTGAAGCGATACATCGCCGCCCAGCCATCGGGCAGGCGCATCTCGAGATCGTAGCCGGTCCGCGCGTCGCAAAACCGGTAGATACCATGCTCGGTCTCCTGCACGAGCCCGGGCTCAAGATGGAGTGGCGCGGTCGGGCTCTGCCCGCCGAAGCCCACATCGCACACAAAGGTTCCTTCCGGGAGGACGGTCTTGAGGAGCATGTGGCTCACGGGCGTCTGCAGTGCATCCGGCGGCAGCATCCAGCGCACCCGCGCGGCAAGCGGAGTGACCGCGAAACCGAGCGTGGACAACACATGAAGAAAAAGCCCGTTCTGCTCGAAACAATATCCGCCACGACCCATGCGGACGAGCTTGGTTTCGAGCGATCGCACGTCGATCGCCACCGGGCGGCCCAGCAGCGGGTCGAGGCTTTCGAATGCTATGGCGGACGGATGGAGCCGGTGCAGGGACCTGAGAAGCGCGAGGTTCGGCTCGCGCGTTCCGCGATAGCCGATTCGTTCGAAATAGTCGTCGAGGTCGACCACATGCACTCCCTGGCCGGCAATGTCGCCGGAAATTCCTGCCCCGACAAGTTGTGCAGAGCACCGCGCACCACGGTATCGCGTCGCGTGTTGTGGCGGCGCGGCCGACCGGCTAGAACGCGCGCGAATGGCGGACATGGCGTCGAGATTTGCGGGCGGTCTCGTGGTGAAGGGCGTTGCCGAAACCGAAGATTTGGCCGCACGGATCGCATCCGGCCTCCAGTCGGGCGATGTGATCGCGCTCGAAGGCGATCTCGGCGCCGGCAAGACGACCCTCGTGCGCGGAATATTGCGCACGCTTGGCGTCGTGGAAGCCGTGCCAAGCCCGACCTTCACGCTGGTCCAGGAATATGCGGCCGCCGGCCTCAGGATTGCTCATTGCGATCTTTACCGTGTGGAAAGCGTAACGGAGTTGGATGAGCTGGGACTCGACGACGCACTTTCGGAAGGCGTGGTGCTCGTCGAATGGCCCGAACGCGCGCCGGAGCGCATTCCCGGCGACGCATTGAACATTCGGATCGAAATCACGGGCGAAAGCGAACGGCGTATGCATTTATCCGGACCGCAACGCTGGGCGCATCTGCTCGCGAGCAAGGGGAACTGAGCATGGACAGCGAGCGGGCGGATTCTGCGCGCGTGTTTCTTGCCGATGCGGGCTGGGACGGTGCCACGCTTTCGCCTCTGCCCGGCGATGCTTCGACCCGCCGGTACATTCGCGTTGCGCGCAATGGCCACACCGCCATGCTCATGGACCAGCCGCAGAATGCCGAGGCCGCGCCCTGCCCGCCTTCCGCCACGCCCGACGAGCGGCGGGCGCTCGGCTACAACGCGGTGGCGCGGCTGGCAGGCGCCGATTGCCACCGCTTCATCGCGGCGGCCGGGTTTTTGCGCGCGCGCGGGCTGGCGGCGCCGGAAATCTATGCGGGCGACATCACCAAAGGATTCGTCCTGCTCGAGGATTTTGGCGACGATCTCTATTGCGACGTGCTCGGGGACGGCAGTGCGGAAGACGATCTGTACGGCACCGCAATCGACGCTATCGCGCTCCTGCACGCCGAACCGGCACCCTCGCAACTCACGCCGGAAACGTCGCTTCACCTTTACGACCAGGCGGCCCGTCTCGCCGAAACGGATCTGATGACGGAGTGGTTCGTGCCACTCGCGCTCGGGCGCCCCGCGCGGCAGGACGAAGTCGAAGAGCATCGCGCGCTGTGGCGCGACGCGCTCGCGTCGAGCCGCGAGTACGCGCCGGTCTTCGTGCATCGCGACTATCACGCCCAGAATCTTTTCTGGCTACCCGGGCGAACAGGCGTTGCCCGCGTGGGGCTGATCGATTTCCAGGATGCCGTGGCCGGCAACCGGAGCTATGATCTGATCTCGCTCCTCGAGGATGCGCGCCGCGACGTCACGCCGGAACTGGCGCTCACGATGAAGCAGCGCTATGCCACGACCGTGCGGCAGCGGGGACAAGAACTCGAC
This sequence comes from Alphaproteobacteria bacterium, assembly GCA_003131925.1. Taxonomy (GTDB): domain Bacteria; phylum Pseudomonadota; class Alphaproteobacteria; order Micropepsales; family Micropepsaceae; genus Rhizomicrobium. The sequence goes on from PKWC01000118.1 coordinate 12,257, forward strand.
GGGGAAGCGTGGTCCGCTGAAATGGCAGTGACGGCGGCCCAACNNGCAATGCCAAGATTGCCGGCATCTTCGCAAGGCTTGCAAAACGAGACGGCAAGCCGCGCTATCTTTCCTATCTTCCCCGCGTTTGGGGACATCTCGAATCCGACCTCGAACATTCCACACTCGCAAGTCTGCGCGCGTGGTACGACCGCACAATTCCACGCGAGAAACGGCGCGCTGACATGGAAGAAGGGGTGGCGGCGTGACGCGTCCGAAGCGCGCGATGATCCTGGCAGCGGGTCTCGGCACCCGCATGCGCCCTCTCACCAACAATGTGCCGAAGCCGCTCGTGAAGGTGCGCGGCAAGGCGCTCATCGATCACGTGATCGATCGTCTCGCGGCAGCGAAGGTCGAATTGGTGATCGTCAACCTGCANNATCACGCCGATCTCCTGAAGGCCCATCTCGCCAAGCGCAGAGACATCGAAATTCGCACGTCGGACGAGACAGATCGAATTCTCGGCACCGGCGGTGGCGTGTTCAATGTCTTGCCGTTGTTCGAAGGCGAACCCTTCTTCGTTCACAATGCCGATTCGATCTGGGTCGAAGGTTATGGGCGCGCTTTTGAAAGGATGATCGGGCGGTGGAATCCGGAGACGATGGACGGGCTTCTTCTCGCGGCGTCTCTCGTCAATGCCATCGGGTATGAGGGGCCGGGCGATTTCCTCATGGATTCGGAAGGCCGTCTTTCCCGCTTGCCGGAACAACGGCTCTCGCCTTTCGCCTATCCGGGTGTGCAGATCGTGCATCCGCGTCTCTTCATCGGCGCAAAGCCTGGTGCGTTCTCGATCAATCCGTTGTGGGACCGCGCGATCGAGAAGGGGCGCCTCTATGGCATGCGGCTCGACGGCGTCTGGATGCATGTTGGAACACCGGAAGCGCTTGCCCAATCGGAAGCCTATCTCGCGGACCTCCTGCCCGCGTGAAGCGATGAACGCCCGGTTTTTCACGATACCGGCGGGGACCGCCTTTGCCGACGCGCTCGCGCGCGGCGTAATCGAAAGTGTGGGAGCCGGGCGCGATCCTCTCGCCCTTGCGTCTGCGACCATCTACCTGCCGACGCGCCGCGCTCTCCGCACGCTCACAGATTCTTTCGCGCGCGTGCTGAACGGAGCAGCGCTCCTGCCGCAGCTTCGCGCGCTCGGCGACATTGACGAGGAAGATATTCTCTTCGACGCCGCAAGCGAGGATCTGTTGCTGCCGCCCGCGATCGATCCGGTCCGCCGCCGCCTGCTGCTCGCCACACTGGTTCAAAGATGGGCACAGACGCGGCGCCACACTCCACCCGGCTTCGCGCAGGCGGCTTCAACGGCGCGCAGCTTGGCACGATTTCTCGACGACGCCGAAACCCAGCAGGCCCCGCTCGACACGCTGGAACAACTCGCTCCCCAATCGCTCGCCGAACATTGGATGGAGGTTCGCGATTTCCTCATCCTGTTGCGCGAAGAATGGCCGAAGCTGCTCACGGCAGAAGGCGTGATCGACCCCACCCGCCGGCGAAATCTTCTGCTTGCGGAGCTCGCGCGGCGGTACCGGGAGAAGCCGCCATCGACGCTCGTGATCGCAGCGGGAACCACCGGGAGCATTCCCGCGACGGCCGATCTTCTCGATGCCATCGCGCATCTGCCGGAAGGCGCGGTCGTGCTGCCGGCGCTCGACCGTGAAATGGACGATGACAGCTGGGACCGTCTCGATCCCGGTCACCCGCAATTTGGCATGAAGCAACTCCTCGGGCGTGTCGGAATTTCACGCACCGACGTTGCAGACTGGCCCCATGCGGTTGCGCAGCGTCCGCAACGTATAATGCTACTGCGCGAAACCTTGCGGCCTGCCCCGACAACCGATGGGTGGCGCGCGCTCGCAGATCAAGGCGGCGCAACGTTGGCGCAGGACCTCGACGGCATCCACATCGTTGCCGCTGCGCATCCGGGCGAAGAGGCGCTCGCGATCGCACTGATCCTGCGGGAAGCGGTCGAGGAACCATCGCGAACGGCCGCGCTTGTCACGCCCGACCGCAATCTTGCGCGCCGCGTTGCCGCGGAATTGATGCGCTGGAACATTGCGATCGATGATTCCGCGGGCACGCCGCTCGCGCAGACGCCGCCCGCCGCTTTTCTCGCTCTGCTTGCCGATGCGGCGGCGGATGGGTTTCCGCCCGTCGCACTGCTCGCCCTCCTCAAGCATCCGCTCGCCGCAGGCAGGGATGCCCCGAGCGAATTCCGGCGCCGCGCGCGCGCCCTCGACCGTTTCGTTCTGCGCGGCCGGCGCCCCGATGCGGGACTTGCGGGATTGCACGATGCACTCGATGCCGCACGCGCCGAGGCAACGGACTCGCCGCTCGCGTCGCTTCTTGAGGATCTGTCCGCATGGTTCGCGAACGTGGCTGCGATGCTCAGTCCGTTCGCGGAAACGATGGGCGCGCATGCCGTTGCGCTGCCCGAGCTCGCGCGGTTGCATGGCTACACTGCGGAAGCGCTTGCGGAAACGCAGGAAGATAAGGGCGGCGCACGATTGTGGGCCGGCGATGCAGGAGAGGCTGCGGCTGAATTGATCGAAGCGCTCTCGCGGGCGGGCGCGGATCTGGCGCCGATCGAGCCCTCAGCCTATCCGGTCCTGTTCCGGCAGCTTGCCGGCGAACGCGCCGTCCGTCCGGCTTATGGCCGGCACGAACGCCTGGCGATCCTCGGCCCGCTCGAAGCGCGGCTGCAACACTACGATGTCGTCGTGCTCGGCGGACTTAACGAGGGCACATGGCCGCAATCCGCCGCCGCCGATCCCTGGCTGTCGCGGCCAATGCGCCAGGCTTTAGGCCTGGAATCGCCCGAGCGGGCGATCGGACTTGCTGCGCACGACTTTGCGACGCTCGCCGCCGCGCCGCTTGTGTTCCTCACGCGCGCGCTGAAGGTGGACGGCGCGCCGACGATCGCCTCGCGCTGGCTTCAACGCTTTGAGCAACTCACCAGGGGCCTCGGACTCGCGCCGTCTCACGGCGCGCCTTACGAAACTTTTGCGCGTCTCTTCACGACGGCCGACCATGCCGCGGCGCCAATTTCGCGGCCGGAGCCGCGGCCGCCCGTGTCGGCGCGTCCGCGCGAGCTATCGGTCACCGAGATCGAGAAATGGATTCGCGACCCCTACGCGATCTATGCGCGGCATGTTCTCAGGCTGAGGCCGCTCGATCCGCTTGAGGCAGAGATCGGTCCGCTGGACCGCGGCAGTGTGATGCACGAGATCCTCGAGCTGTTCATGAAGGAGGCCGGCGAGGCCTTTCCGGAAGATGCGGAAGCCAGATTGATTGCGATCGCGGATGACGCGTTCGCCCGCCACCACATTCCGCGATCGACACTCGCCCTCTGGCGGCCACGCTTTGCCCGCGCCGCATCGTGGTTCATCGAAGACGAGCGCAAGCGGCGCTCCGGAATCGTCCGCTCGTTCCTGGAGATCAAGGGCCGGCTGGAAATCGCGGGACCCTCCGGGACCTTCGTTCTGAAATGCCGCGCCGACCGTATCGATGCGTTGCACGCCGGCGGCGCGGCGATCATCGACTACAAGACGGGACAACCACCCACCGATCCGCAGGTCGGCACGTTCGCGCCGCAATTGCCGCTCGAAGGCGCCGTCCTCGAGAGCGGCGGCTTTTCCGATATCGGTCCGCTCGACGCGGCACAGCTCGTCTATATCCGCTTTGCAGGCGGTGCTGTCCCGGGCGACAGGCATGTCGTGAAGGGCGACACACGCAAGCTGGTTGCCGAGACTGCTGAGCGGCTAGGGCAATTGATCGCTGCTTTCGACCGGGAATCGACTCCCTACGTTCCGCGCGTCGCCCCGTTCCGCGCCGATCTGGCAGGCGACTACGACCATCTCGCGCGCGTGCGCGAATGGTCGGCTTCCGGATGGAGCGCCGAATGAGTTCGGCAGCCGTCCCGGCCCACGATGCCGCCGATCCGAAACATTCAGCCTGGGTCTCCGCCCATGCGGGCACGGGCAAGACCTACACGCTTGCCAACCGCGTAACCCGCCTTCTTCTGGCGGGAGCTGCGCCCGAACGCATCCTTTGCCTGACCTACACCAAGGCCGCGGCGGCGGAGATGTCGGGCCGGCTGTTCGAGCGGCTCGGCAAATGGGCGATGCTGGACGATTCCACGCTCGCCCGAAGCATCAAAGAAATCGGTGCGGGCCAACTGAGCGGCGAAGATCTGCGCAACGCGCGGAGGCTCTTTGCGCTCGCGCTCGAAACGCCGGGCGGCCTAAAGATCCGGACGATCCACGCCTTCTGTCAATATCTTCTGGCGCGCTTTCCCATCGAAGCCGGCGTTTCTCCGTCCTTCGAAGTGCTCGACGAACAGACGGCGCGCGAACTCGTTGCCCGGGCGCGCGTGCATGTTCTGGAGCGCGCAGGCGCCGGCGACGAAAAACTCGCGCGCGCCGCCGCCTTTCTCGCGACCCATTCCGACGACGGCAAGCTTCAACAGATTCTCGATTCCGTGCTTGGGGGCGACCGACGGAAGTTCGAGCAGTTTCTCGACGCCTTCGGGCACGATGAAGAAGCGATCGTCGCCTCCGTGGCATGCGCGCACGGGGTCAACGCGGACGACCGCTACGAAGATATCGCGGCGCGATTCTGCACCGAGATGGAAAGCGCGCGCGCGCGGCTTGAGGAGATCGTGCTGTGGCTCGGCGGCGGAAAATCGACGGACGGGAAACTGTCCCGGGCCCTTGCCGAAGCACTCGAAAGCGGTTCCTACCAGGATTTCGCCAAAGTCTTCTTCACAAGCGGGGGCACGCCACGCATGAGCCTGGCAACGAAGGGACTCGTCGCTGAGAATCCACACCTTCTCGCCGAATTCCAAGACGCTGCTGGGAGTTTCTGGGAAGCGGAGCAGCGCTGCCGCGCAACCCGCGCAGCGCAGCTTGCCATCGCCTCGCTCGTGCTCGCGCGCGCCACCCATGAAGATTATTCGCGGGCGAAGCGCGCGCGCGGCGCGCTGGACTATGACGATCTGATCGCCGAGACGCTGCGCCTTCTCGAGCGCGGGAACGCTGCGGCCTGGGTGCTGTACAAGCTCGATGGCGGACTCGATCACATCCTGATCGACGAGGGTCAGGACACGAGCGAGCAGCAATGGCGGATCGTCCGCCGCCTTGCCGAGGAATTCTTCGCCGGCCGGGGCGCGCGCGCGGAAAATGGCGTTTCGCGCACGCTGTTCGTCGTCGGCGACGAGAAGCAGTCGATCTTCAGCTTCCAAGGCGCCGACCCCGCGCAATTCGCGACCAACCGGCAATTCTTCGAGGAACGCGCAGGCACAGACCTCGTGTCGGCCGGGCTGACGGAGTCCCGGCGCTCCGCGGGCCAGATCCTCGATTTCGTCGACTCAGTCTTCGCAAGCGAAGCGGTGCGGGAAGGCGTTTCCTCCGCGCCGCTCAAACATGAGACGGCGCGCAAGAACGCGGTTGGCCGCGTCGCGTTGTGGCCGACCATCAAACCCATTGACGCCGTGAAACCCGATCCATGGCAGGCGCCCGTGGACGTCGAACCGCAATCCAGCCCGGTCATGCAACTCGCTTCGGAGGTCGCGCGCCGCATCAAGAGCTGGACGGATGGACGGACCTGGCTTCCCGGGCATGACGAGCCGATCCGCCCTGGCGACATCATGGTTCTGATGCCGCGCCGCGAGCCATTCGCCAGCGAGCTGATCCGCCAACTGAAGCGCTGCGGCGTGCCCGTCGCGGGTGCGGACCGCATCCGTCTGATCGAACAGATCGCTGTGATGGATCTCGTGAGCCTCGGCCGTTTCGCGCTTTTGCCCGAAGACGAACTCAATCTCGCAGCGCTCCTGCGTTCACCATTGATCGGATTCTCCGAAGACGAGCTTTATGCGCTCGCGCAGCCCCGCGAATCCTCGCTGTGGAATGAGATCGTTTCGCGCCGCGAAGAGCGGCCAACGCTCGAATTTGCCCACACGTTCCTTCGCGAATGCCGCGCACGGGCCGACTTCACGCCCCCCTACGAGTTCTTTGCGCATGTGCTGGGCGCGCACGGCGGCCGCAAACGCCTGCTTGCGCGCCTGGGTGCGGAGGCAAACGATTCTATCGACGAATTCCTGTCGCTCGCCTTCGCCTATGAGACATTCAATACGCCCTCACTCGAAGGTTTCCTGCACTGGCTCGAATCCGGCGACGTGGAGATCAAGCGCGACATGGAACGCGGTCGCGACGAGGTGCGCGTGATGACCGTGCACGGCGCCAAGGGGCTTGAGGCCGATATCGTCATACTTCCCGACACGACGACGATTCCGGAAGGCTCGGGCCGCCATGGCGCGCTGCTCTACACAGACAACGCCCTGGTTTTCCCCGTGCCGGACGCTCAGGCGCCCGACGTGGTGCGCGCGGCGAAGGCGAAAGCCGACGCGGACGCGTTGCACGAACATCGCCGGCTCCTCTATGTCGCGCTGACGCGCGCGCGCGACGAGCTTCATATCTGCGGTTTCGAAGGCAGGCATGGAGTGAAGGAGGGCTCGTGGTACGACATCATGCGTCCAGTCGCCGAGGCGATGGGAATTGCGTTGGGCGACGGCGATGATTTCGTGCGCGAGACCGGAGATGGAGCACCGGTGGCGCCGGCCGAACCTGCGCTTCCGCGCGCCGTCCTGCCCGATTGGGCAAATCGCCCGGCGCCGGAGGAGCACGCGCGCCTGCGCCTTATCCGCCCGTCCGAAGGGGCCGGCGCGCCGACGCGGAAATCGCCTTTGGCAGGAGACACAGCAACACGGTTTTCGCGCGGGCTTATCGTACACGCGCTTCTGGCGCATCTGCCCGACCTCCCCATGGGCGAACGGGCGCGCGTGGCGCGCCGCTATCTTTCAATGCGCGGTGTCGACGCCGAAATTCAGGAAGCGCTTCTTGCGGAGACATTCGCGATTCTCGATCATCCGCAATTCGCTGCGGCCTTCGCGCCCGGCTCGCGCGCGGAAGCGGCAATCGTTGCCGATCTGCCGGATCTCGGCGCGGGCGCACGCGTGAGCGGACGAATCGATCTCCTCGCGGTGACCGGTGACGCCGTACTCGCCATCGATTTCAAGACCAATCGTCCGGCGCCGGCACGCGCGAACGATGTGGCGCCGCTCTATCTCGGCCAGATGGCGCTTTACCGCGCAGCCCTCAGCAAATTGTTTCCGGGCAAACGAATCGACTGCGCGCTCGTCTGGACCGAAGGCCCCACATTGATGTCGCTGCCTGCCGAACTTCTCAACAGCGAACTCGTGCGGATCCGGACGCGCCTTGACCATGAAGGGAGCGGTTCCTAGATATAGCGTCGCTTCACAACCAGGCTGGGACCAGGACATGCCGCCCCTCAAGATTTCCGACGCCAGTTTCCAGAACGACGTGCTAAACGCCAGCAAACCCGTCGTCGTCGATTTCTGGGCGGAATGGTGCAGCCCCTGCCGGATGATCGCGCCGGCGCTCGAAGAACTGTCGGCCGAGCTTCAGGACAAGGTGACGGTTGCCAAGCTCAACATCGACGAGAGTCCCGCCACGCCGCAGAAATATGGTGTGCGCGGCGTACCCACCTTGATGATTTTTCACAAGGGTCAGGTGGCCGCCACCAAGGTCGGCGCGCTGCCGAAATCGAAGATCAAGGAATGGATCGAAGCCTCGATTTCTGAGGCAGGAGCCGAGAGCCGCCTCACCCGCGCTTGAGCGGTTGAAAGGTTTTCTGCTTGCCCCCTCTCCCACGATGGGCAGGGCTGTCCGGGGAAAGCAGAGCTTCTCCCAAGAATTGGCACGCGGAGACGCCCCCCGGTCCGCGCGAAGCGCGGCCGGAGGACAAGCTCCGAACGCGGAAATAGAAAATTGCACAATGAGACAGTGAGCCTCCCGGTTTAACCGGGTGGGAGAATTGTTGCGCGCCAAAGGCGCGCGATTTCTTTCTCACCGTCTCACTGTCTCATTCTAAATCTTTTCCCCCGCGGCTCCGCGCCTCCGCGTGAACCTTTTCCTGGCCGATACGCCGTCCTGAGTCGGGCACGCCTACGAGCGTGCAAATCCCAATCGGGTTGGGGCATTTGGACACCAACTGGCAATTTTCCCCGGACGGCCGTGCCCCTTGTGGGTGAGGGGGCGCCGCAGACTCCCAACTCTCCAATTTCGATCATCAACCTCCCGTTAATCCTTCCACGCGAGAATTAGTGCACGCCGCCGTGCGTAACGGGCGATTGCTTGCACGCGCGGGAACTTTTCCGCGCAGGCAGCGTGCGATGGTTCGCCTAGCTGGAGCGTGCGTATGCGTCGTTGCGTTCGGAGTATCGGGCTTTTCGCGGCTGCCCTTATTGCCCTTCATGCATCCGCTTCCGCAGCCTTCACCCAGAGCGAGAAGCGCGAAATTCTCACCGCGCACAACAGATATCGCGTCGAAGTCGGCGTGCCGTCGCTGAAATGGTCCGACGACCTCGCGGCAACCGCGCTCCAGTGGGCTCGCCATCTGTCTGAGGTGCAAGTATTCCAGCACAGCGGCGCGCTCGGAACGGGTGAAAACCTCGCCATGTGGACGGCGGGCCATGCCTCTCTCGCGCAATTGGTCGATCTGTGGGGTGCGGAGAAACGATTCTTCGTCGAAGCGCATTTTCCCGACGTGTCGAGCCTCGGCGACTGGAGGACTGTCGGGCATTACACCCAGATCGTCTGGCGCGACACCACCGAAGTCGGCTGCGGACGGGCAACCGGCGGCGGCTACGACTTCCTCGTCTGCCAATATGCTCCGCAGGGCAATTTCATGGGTCGACGGGTTTTCTGAGGATCGAGTTCGCTTGGGGTTTGCGGAAGGGCGGGCGGTTGGGACAACCGGCACGAATCTCATACGATTGGTCAGCATGATCAACTGATTCCTTCCATGACTTTCCTTTACGGCATTCCGGCTCCGCTCCTGCTCCTGCTCGCCTTGGTGGTGGCTGTTGCCGCCGCGGGCGCGGGACAGAGTTTTGTGCATCGTCGCTTCAGGAGCCAGGACTTCATCGCTCACAATGAGGTCGGCGGCGTCATCATCGCCGTTTCCGGGACCCTGTACGCCGTGATGCTCGGCTTTCTCACTGTCGCCGTCTGGCAGCACTACATCGAGGCGCGCCAATTGGTGGTCATGGAATCTGATGCCGATATCGATGTCTGGCACACCGCGGTCGGGCTTGGCGCTCCCGTGCGCGAGCGGGTGCGCAACGACATGATCCGCTATGCGCAGATCATGACGACGCGGGAATGGCCGCTCATGAGACGGGGCGCCTATGACGAAACCGCCGGCGCAATCGGCATGGATGCGATCGATGCAACCGGCTCGTTCCTGCCTGCCGACATGAGCCAATCGAATGCGCAGGCCGCCACCCTGCAGCAGCTTACGATCATGCATGACGCCCGCCAGCAGCGGATTGCGATCAATATGAACGGCGTGTCGTGGTTCGAATGGCTCGTCCTGTCGATCGGCGGTACGTGCATCGTCTGCTTCTGTTGGCTCTTTGGATTGCGCAACGCCCGCATGCATCTCCTGATGACGTCCACGGTCAGCACGATCATCGTGTCCACGCTGGTTCTGCTTTTCGAGCTGCAATACCCGTTCCGCAGCGACGTCGGAATCGGCCCCGACGCCTGGATGGGTGCGGTCGACCACATTCACCAGATGCAGTCGGGCATGCTCATGGATATGCGGCGTTAGAGCGGTTGTTGAGGGAAATCCAGGGTCGCCGCCTTGATGGCGTCGATTGACCGATCCCTCCCAGATCACTGGTGCGGCGACCATTCAATTCATGTACAAATCCCGCGGGCCAACCAGGACAATCCCATGAGTGCTTCAATCCTTATCATCATCGCCTTGGCGCTCGTCGCGCTCTTTGTCATGTTCAGCTTCAACCGGCTTGTTGCACTGCGGCAGGCCTGGAAGCGGGCCTTCGCCGACATCGACGTGCAGCTCAAGCAGCGGCACGATCTGATCCCCAACCTGGTCGAGACGGTGAAGGGNNAGCAGCGGCACGATCTGATCCCGAACCTCGTCGAGTCGGTCAAAGGTTATGCCGCACATGAGAGCGGCGTTTTTACGCAGGTGACCGAAGCGCGCGCCAATGCAATGCGCGCCACAAGCGTGGGCGAGAAAAGCGCTGCGGAGGGCATCCTGTCAGGCGCACTCGGAAACCTCATGGCCGTCGCGGAGAACTACCCGCAGCTCAAGGNNCGGACCTCGAAAACAAGATCGCCGCGGCGCGGCGTTTCCTCAACAATGCGGTCGCCGAATACAACACCGCGATCCAGCAATTTCCGGCCGCTTTGTTCGCCGGTTCGTTCGGGTTCGCGCCCGCGCAGATGTTCGAGCTCGACGAGGCGGAAAAGGCGGAAACCAAAGAACCACCGAAAGTGACTTTTGGCGCCTGAGCCATGCCCGCCGCCCTTGGTCTGACGACGTACCGCGCAAACAACAATATCAAGTCGATATTGCTCCTGCTTGCCTTTCCGGGCCTCCTGCTTGCGCTGCTCGGAGGAATTTTCTTCGTATTCGGACTGTTCGCCGTCCGCTCGCCGGACAGGTTCGCCGCCATCGATCCGTTCCAGGGGCTTGGCATCCAATCGGTTCTCGGAACCGGCACACCTGCCGATCTTGCGCTTTCCGCGATCGTCGCCTGGTGGCCGATCGTGTTCGGCATCGCCGCCGTCTGGATTCTCATCGGATATTTTTTCAATGACGCGATCATCCACATGGCGACAGGCGCGAAGCCGGTGTCCCGCGCCGAAGCGCCACAGCTCTACAACCTCCTCGAAATCCTTTGCATCTCGCGTGGCCTCAAGACGCCGCCTCTCTACATCATCGATACCGACGTGATGAACGCCTATGCGAGCGGCATCGACGAGAGAAGCTATGCCATCACGGTGACGCGGGGATTGCTGGATCAGCTGAACTCCGACGAAATCGAGGCGGTGCTCGCCCATGAATTGACCCACATCATCGACCGGGACTGCCGCCTTCTGATCGTCACCATCGTGTTTACGGGCATGCTCTCGTTCCTCGCGCAAATGTCGTGGCGCGGTCTCAGGATTGCATCGTTCAGCCGCGGCCGTTCGCGCGGCGGCGGCGCGGTCATCGTCATGATGATCGTCGCCGCGATCGCGCTCGTTATCGGTTATGTGCTGGCATTGATGCTGCGCTTAGCCCTTTCGCGTCGCCGCGAACTCCTGGCCGATGCCGGCTCGGTGGATATCACCAAGAATCCCGATGCGCTGATCAGCGCCCTGCTCAAGATTTCGAAGAACGCCGACGTGCCGCATGTGCCGAGCGAGGTGCGCCAGATGTTCATCGAAAACCCACCCTCCGCCTTCGATTTCGGCGGCCTGTTCGCAACGCATCCGCCGATCGCCCAACGCATCCGTGTGCTGGAAGAGCTTGGCGGCAGAGTTCCCGATGCCGCAAATCCAATTGCCGCTCCTTCGACGGAGCCAGTCAAATCACCCGCCATGCCGCCCGGGACAAAGTCGCCGTGGTCGTAAATCACCGATGACATGCGACCACTCAGTCACGGAGGGGCTCCGATGAGCAGTGCTGCGCAGACCTCTTGTCCCGAGCCCAACGAAAACGCGTACGACGTTCCGCTCGAGACGATCGATGTGAGCCGGCCGGAGCTGTTTCGCTCCAATACGATGTGGCCCTGGTTCGAGCGGCTGCGCCGGGAAGACCCGGTGCATTACTGCGCGCAAAGCACGTTCGGCCCCTACTGGTCGGTCACCAAGTACCGGGACATCATGGAGGTGGAGACCCATCATAAACTCTTCTCTTCGGAAGGCGGAATAACGCTGCGCGATGCGCCCGAGGATTTTCAGCTTCCCATGTTCATCGCGATGGATCCGCCAAAGCACGATGCGCAGCGCAAGGTAGTCAATCCAATCGTTGCTCCCGACAATCTCGCCCGTCTCGAAGCAACGATCCGGGAGCGCGCCGGCTGGATTCTCGACTCCCTTCCCATCGGCCAGACGATAAACTGGGTGGACAGGGTGTCCATCGAGCTCACCACTCAAATGCTTGCGACGCTGTTCGATTTTCCGTTGGACGATCGGCGCAAGCTCACACGCTGGTCCGACGTGGCGACGGCGGTTCCGGGATCTGGGATCGTGGAATCCGAAGAGGCGCGCCGCGCGGAGCTTTTGGAGTGCGCGGATTATTTCGTGCGGTTGTGGAACGCGAGGGTGAACGAACCGCCGGGCAATGATCTCATCTCGATGCTCGCCCATGGGGAAGCGACCCGGAACATGGATCGCATGGAATTCCTCGGCAATCTCATCCTTCTGATCGTCGGCGGAAACGACACCACCCGCAATTCCATCTCCGGCGGCGTGCTTGCGTTGAACGAGAATCCTGCCGAACACGAAAAGCTGCGCGGCAATCCCTCGCTGATTTCTTCGATGGTGCCCGAGATCATTCGCTGGCAGACGCCGCTTGCCTATATGCGCCGCACGGCGCTCGCCGATGCCGAACTCGGCGGCAAGACAATTCGCAAGGGCGACAAAATCGCCATGTGGTACGTGTCCGGGAATCGCGATCCAGAGGCAATAGAGAATCCGGACGCATTCATCATCGATCGTCCCCGGCCGCGGCAACACTTGTCGTTCGGCTTCGGCATCCATCGATGCGTCGGCAACCGCCTCGCGGAGATGCAGCTGCGGATCGTCTGGGAAGAGATTCTGAAGCGCTTTTCCTTCGTTGAGGTCGTGGGCGAGCCGGTGCGCGTATTCTCAAGCTTCGTCAAAGGCTATTCCGACCTACCCGTGAAACTGCACGCGCTCCACTGATCCGCCGTTCCTCTAATCAAAGGCAGGATCGCACGTACCACGCTTCGGAGAGTTCGCCCTTCGACCATGCCGGAATCAGAAAAAGTGCCAAAGCAATGTCCTGACGAATATTGCGCGAAATGCCGAACGCCGGGTTACACCGGTGGAGGCAGACAATGCGGGCGGCCCATCGGTTACAGAAAGCGGTGTCCGGGCACGATGCGCAGTGCCAACAACGTGAGCGATTGGATGCAATGCGCCGATTGCGGCGGCGAAGGATGCGACGGATGCACGAATGTTGGTTGGCTTCTAATCCGAGCGTAGCCCTACACAGCATGTAGGCGGTGTTCACCAATTGGATCGTCAGAAAAACGTATCATGAAACATCCGAAAATGGGCGAGATCGCAAACGAATTCGCTTCAAGCTTCTCGTCGTTCGAGTACGCATTGAAGGCATCCGGCTGCTGTTCCAGCAGGAGGATGTATGACCGCGACATAGCCCAAGTTGACTGGAGCGAATTCATGAGACGCCACGCAGGCGCTGTACAGCTACTCGACCAGCTCCGAAAAGATCCAGTGGCAAGCTATATTGTTACGAATCCGCCGCGATATAGGACGTTAAATAAACTGGGAGAGTTTGGATGGGATGAACCGGAGCAGATAACTACGATGAGCGATCTTTGCAACGCCGTGAAGCGCGCGAGGAACAATTTGTTCCACGGCGATAAGGCCAACTGGGATGCTAGTCGGGATGACAAGTTGCTTCGGGCTTCAATCAAAGTGATTGATTGTTTGCTTGAATTGGCCCCGGAAGTGAAACAGCATTTTGAAATTGGAATTATGCTATTCTGTTCAAACGAACAGGAGGCCACGGTCGAGAAATGGGCCAGTGTTGAGTTACATTAGAACGTACATGGAACAACACAACGGGAGATACCAATGCGGGCGAGATTGTGCGGTGTTGCAGGCTTAATTCTGTTGGCCGTTGGATTCAATATACTGACCGCAAACGCTGCTGAAATAGTGTGCGTTGATACCTACGCGAAGGCGAATTGGAGCAATCCAGACGCATTCAAAGCGCTTTATCCGTCCGGCAAAAAGCCGACACCATCGACCTGCCACGCAGTGCTGATTCGAGGAGAGATACAATCGGGAGATGCTGACGCATTCCGGCGGATTCTCGAAGAAAATGTTCCGTTCCTTCGCACTGTTTACCTCTCCTCCCCCGGAGGCTCGGCCGAGGAGGCCATGAAAATAGGCTCTCTCGTTAGGAAATACATGCTTGAAACCTCGGCACCGATTGGCGGTTCCGCGCCCTACGGTGAAGGGGAGGGCGTGCTGCTGGTTCTGAGCTTAAGTAGCGATTCGGATCAAGGGTGTAATGGACGTGACTGCAATTGCGCGAGCGCCTGCTTTCTCATTTGGGCGGCGGGAGTGCCGCGCCTGGGTGACGTACTCGGGCTGCATAGGCCAACAAACGATTCTGCGGAATTTGCAAACTTGAGAATCGACAAAGCGGCTGAGCAATACCGTGACGAATTGGCCAGCCTGAAGGGTTATCTCACGCGAATGGAAGTGCCGCTGCCATACATCGATTTCATGACAGATACGGCCTCAACAAACGTCAAGTGGCTTGACGTGGACGAAGCCAAATCGCTTCAGGGTTTTCCCTCATCGATAGCCGAATCGATATTGGCGTCCTGCAAACCAACAGAAGGTCAAAGCCTGAGTATGGATCATTTGTGGGCGAACCTCTGCGCAAATAGAAAGATTGCGAATTTCCACGATGCGCTAGCGATGGATAACACCGGTGCTAAGCTGCGGAAATCGAAATGAGCGACCCGAGGCTTTATCCGAATGCGCCTCCCTTCGTGGGTAACACGGGGGGCTGTAGACGGGAATCCGGTGACACCAAATGGATTCACCTTCTTGAGGCCGCGTTCGCTGACGAATGCGGGGCGCACCGGACGGGATTTAAACTGGCGAAGCCGGCCATCTCTCACCCGTTCTCCTTGAGCACGCGGCCGGCGAGGTAGAGCGAGCCGCAGATAAGGATGCGGGGCGGGCCTTCGAAGGGGCGCGCACGCGACCAGGCGGACAATTGCATCATCGCGTCCTCGAGATTTTCGGCGGGGCTCGCATCGAGTCCGCTGGCGCGCGCCGCGTCGTAAAGCTCGCCCGCGCCGCGGCTTGCCTCTTCGCCCTCGATCGCCACCGTCGCGACGTGGCGCACGAGCCCCTGAAACGGGGCGAAGAATCCCCGCGCGTCCTTCGTCTTCAGCATGCCGCAGATGAGATAGAGCGGCTTCTCCGCGCGTTCCTCGAAGTCTGATATCGTGCGCGCGACGGCGGCCGCGCCCTGCGGGTTGTGGCCGCCGTCGAGCCAGATTTCGGCATCCCTGGGCGCAAGTTCGATCAGCGGCCCGCGCGACAGCCGCTGCATGCGCGCCGGCCATTCGACGCTGCGCAGTCCTTTCTCGATCGCACGCTCCTCGCCCCAGCCTGCCGCCCGCAGCATCGCGATGGCGACAGCCGCATTGTCGATCTGGTGGCGGCCGACGAGCCGCGGCAATGGCAGGTCGAGCAGCCCTTTTTCGTCCTGATAGACCATGCGGCCCTGCTCCTGATGGGCGAAGAAATCCTGACCGAACTGAAAGAGCGGCGCGCCCAGCGCATGCGCGCGGCGTGCGATGACGTCGCGCGGAACGTCTTCCTGCGCGCCGACGATCACGGGCACACCGGCCTTTATGATGCCGGCCTTTTCGGCGGCGATGTCGACAAGCGTGCTGCCGAGAAATTCCTGGTGGTCGAGGCCGACCGGCGCGATCGCGGTCGCGCGCGGCGCATCGATGATATTCGTCGCGTCGTATTTTCCGCCGAGCCCCACTTCGAGCACGAGCGCGTCGGCGGGATGGCGCGAGAAGGCAAGAAGCGCCGCCGCCGTGGTGGNNGTGGTGATCTCGAAGAAGGTGATCGGCAGTCGCGCGTTGACCCGCTCGCAATCTTCGAGCGTGGCGGCAAGCTCGTCCTCGCCGATCAGCCGGTCGGCGATTCGGATGCGCTCGTGGAAATGTACGAGATGGGGGGACGTGTAGACATGCACCCGGAGCCCCTGCGCTTCGAGCATCGCGCGCGCGAAAGCGCAGATCGATCCCTTGCCGTTCGTTCCCGCCACATGAAGTACCGGCGGCAGTCTGCGCTCCGGATGATCGAGTGCGGCGAGCAGGCGCTGGATGCGGTCCAGCACGAGGTCGATGCGTTTGGGATGAAGCGAGAGAAGCCGTTGGAGAATGGCGTCGCTCGCCGCGCCTGCGCTCATGATCCCGGAGGAAGTGCGGCAAGTGCGGCGGCCGGTTTCGCGGCTG
>PKWC01000118.1:28505-28645 GCA_003131925.1 Alphaproteobacteria bacterium
CGATCTGCACATCGCCCAGCATCGCATACGAAGCGCTGACACCACCCATCGTCGGATCGGTGAGCACGACGATGTAAGGCAGCTCAGCCTCCCGCAACATGTTCACGCCGATGGTGACGCGCGGCATCTGCATCAGCGAG
>PKWC01000233.1 GCA_003131925.1 Alphaproteobacteria bacterium
TTCGGCTCGGTGGACGGCGACCCTCCCGCGGCGATGCGATACACCGAGGTGCGGCGTGCCCGGATTGCGCATGCACTGACCGAGGATCTCGACAAAGATACCGTCGAGTTCCGGGACAATTACGACGCGACCGAGCGCGAGCCCGTCGTTCTGCCGGNNCCGCCGCACAATCTCGGCGAGGTGATCGACGCCTGCCTCGCCTATCTCGACGATCCCTCGATCAGCCTGGACGCCCTCACCGAGATCGTGCCCGGCCCCGATTTTCCGACCGGCGCCCTGATCATCGGCAGGCTGGCGGCGCGCGGCGCACTGGCGCGGGGGCGCGGCCCGATCCTGATGCGGGCGAAAATCCATGTCGAAGAACTGCGCAAGGACCGCGAAGCGATCATTGTCACCGAGATTCCCTATCAGGTGAACAAGGCGACAATGATCGAGCGCATCTCGGAGCTGGTGCGCGACAAGCGCGTCGAGGGCATCGCGGACATGCGCGACGAAAGCGACCGTCATGGCATGCGCGTCGTGATCGAACTGCGCCGCGACGCATCATCCGAGGTGGTGCTCAACCAGCTCTATCGCCACTCGCAGCTGCAGACGTCCTTCAACGTCAACATGCTGGCGCTTAATGGCGGGCGCCCCGAGCTGATGAATCTCAAAGGCCTCATCGCGGCCTTCCTGCGCTTCCGCGAGGAGGTGATCACCCGCCGCACGCGCCACGAACTCGCAAAGGCGCGGGAGCGCGCCCACGTCCTCGTCGGGCTGGCGATCGCCGTCGCCAACATCGATGACGTCATCGCGCTGATCCGTGGCGCAGCCGACGCCGCCACCGCGAAAATACAACTAATGGAGCGCGCGTGGCCCGCCAGGGACGTGGCGCCCCTCGTGGCGCTAATTGCCGACCCAAGGCATTCGGTGCAGGCCGACGGCACGATTCGGCTGACCGAGGAACAGGCAAAGGCCATTCTGGAAATTCGCCTCCAAAGGCTGACCGCCCTTGGCCGAAACGAACTGGCCGAGGAGGTGACGAAGCTGGGCGAAGCTATCAAGGACTACCTCGACATCCTGCGGAGCCGGCCACGCGTTCTCGCCATCGTGCGCGTGGAGCTCGAGGAGGTGAAAAGGGATTTCGCCACGCCGCGTATCACCGAACTCATCGACGCGGACGTGGAGATCGAAGACGAGGCGCTGATCGAACGCGAGGACGTAGCCGTGACCGTCACGCACACAGGCTATATCAAGCGGACGCCGCTCGCCGAGTATCGCGTGCAGGGGCGTGGCGGCAAGGGCCGCACCGGAATGGCGACACGGGAAGAGGATTTTGTCACCCACATCTTCGCCGCCTCCACTCACGCGCCACTTCTTTTCTTTTCGTCCACCGGCATGGCCTACAAGCTCAAGGTCTGGCGCCTGCCGGAAGCGCGCATTCAGGGGCGCGGCAAGGCCATGGTCAATCTGTTGCCGCTTGCCGAGGGGGAACGCATCACCACGGTTCTGCCGTTGCCCGAAGACGAGGCGCAATGGGAGAAACTCAACGTGGTCTTTGCGACGAGATTGGGCGATGTGCGCCGAAACGAACTGTCGGACTTCGTCAATGTGAAGGCGAATGGGAAGATCGCGATGAAGCTTGAGCCCGACGACGGAATCGTGGGCGTGCAGACCTGCACCGACGCGGACGACGTGTTGCTGACGACGAGAGCCGGCAAATGCATTCGCTTCGCGCTCACGGACGTGCGTATCTTCAAGAGCCGTCAATCCACGGGCGTCAGGGGAATCAAGCTGGCATCGGGCGACGAAGTGGTCAGTCTCGCGCTGCTTCACCATGTCGAAGCCGAAATTCCGGAGACACGGGCCTATCTCAAGCAGGCGGGTGCGGTGCGACGTGCGGCTTCCGGAGATGAAAGCGAAGAGATTCCTGAAGAGTCCGAAGAAGGCGGCGAGGAAGCGATCCTCACGGCCGAACGCTATGCGCAGCTGGCTGCGGCCGAACAGTTTGTGCTTGCAGTTTCGGCAACCGGATTTGGCAAACGAACCAGTTCGTTTGAATACCGCGTGACGGGCCGGGGCGGCTCGGGCATTGTCGCAATGGCGATGGCGCGGAAAAACAACGCCATCGTGGCGGCGTTTCCGGTCGAGGAGAGCGACGACATCATGCTCATCACCGACCAGGGCCAGACGATCCGCAGCCCCGTGGCGAGTGTGCGCATCGCGGGACGCGCCACGCAGGGCGTAACCCTGTTCCGGCTCGAGACGGGCGAGCGGGTGGTCTCGGTGGAGCGTATCGAGGAAACGTCGGCCGAAGCGGGCGCGTGAAGGGGACACAAACATGACCAGGCGCCACGTTGGGCTTTATCCGGGCACATTCGATCCCGTCACGCTCGGGCATCTCGACATCATCCAGCGCGCCGTCAAGCTCGTCGATCATCTCGTCATCGGCGTGGCGACGAACCCGTCCAAGTCCCCGATGTTCACGCTTTCCGAGCGCGTGGAAATGGTGCGCAGCGAGGCGGTGCCGCTTGGCGGCGGCGGTCGCGCGACCATCAGCGTGGAGACTTTCGATTCGCTCCTCATACAATTCGCCGAAAAAGTCGGCGCATCGGTGATCGTGCGCGGCCTGCGCGCCGTGTCCGATTTCGAATACGAGTTCCAGATGGTAGGAATGAACCAGCGGCTCAATCCGGATATCGAGACGGTGTTCCTCATGGCCGATCCACGCCACCAGGCGATTGCCTCGAAGCTCGTCAAGGAAATCGCGATCCTCGGCGGTAATGTCGCTCCATTTACGACGCCCCACGTCGCCCAGCTCCTTGTGGAGCGGGCAAAAGCAAGGAAAACCCCGTGACGATACAAGACCCCGACAACCTGGTGCTGCTGACGTTGAAAACCGGCGAGGTGAAGATTGCGCTCCGGCCCGATCTCGCGCCTCTCCATGTCGCGCGTATCAAGGAACTCGCCGGCGCAAAATTTTACGACGGCCACGCGTTCCACCGCGTCATCCCGGAGTTCATGGCGCAGACCGGCGATCCGACCGGAACCGGATCGGGTCGCTCGCATTTGCCAATGCTGAAGGCGGAATTCTCGCCGGAACATCATCTGAGGGGCACTGTCTCGATGGCGCGGGCCGGCGATCCGGACAGCGCCAACAGCCAGTTCTTCATTTGCCTCGCCGACTGCCCCTGGCTTGATCGTCAGTACACGGTATTTGGCCAGGTGGTGGAAGGTATGGAGCACGTCGACGCGATCAAGACGGGCGGCAAGCACAACAATGGCGCAGTTGCCGGTGAGCCGGATCGCATCGTAACCATGCGGGTCGGACCAGGCCAAAGTTGAACCGCCGCAGCTTCAGGCGATGACGCATTTCGCAATATTAGGTGTCATTGTCGCGGTTGCCGCTACAGGCGCCGTTTCCTAGAACCGCCGCAGGACAACCGTGGGAGCGCCGACACATGCCCTCGATTCAATTCATCGACCTTCAGGCGCAGCGCCGCCGTCTCGGAGCGCCGCTTGAGCGGGCGATCGCGGCAGCGGTCGAGGGGGGGCAGTGGATCATGGGCCCGCAGGTGCGCGCGCTGGAAGAAGAGCTCGCCCGCTTCGCCGGCGTGAAGCACGCGATCGCCTGCGCCAACGGTACCGACGCGCTTCTTATCATTCTCAGAGCCTGGGACGTGGGTCCGGGAGACGCAGTGTTTGTACCTGCTTTCACGTTTGCAGCCTCCGCGGAAGTCGTGGCGCTCGTGGGAGCAACGCCCGTCTTCGTCGACGTGCTGGAGGACACCTTCAATATGGCGCCGGCCAGTCTCTCCGCGGCGATCGAAATGGTCAGGCGGGAGGGGAACTTGCGTCCGCGCGTCGTGATGCCCGTCGATCTCTTTGGCCAGGCCGCGGATTATCGTGCGCTCGAGCCGATTGCGGCGCGCGAGAATCTCTTGATGCTGTGCGACACCGCGCAAGGCTTCGGTGCGCTTCTCGACGGCAAGCGCACGGGCGCGATCGGCGATGCGGCCTCCACCAGCTTTTTTCCCGCCAAACCGCTCGGCTGCTATGGCGACGGCGGCTGCAGCTTCACGAATGACGATGGACTGGCCGAGCTGTTGCGCTCGATCCGCGTTCACGGCCAGGGCGCCGACAAATACGACAACGTGCGGATCGGCGTGAACTCCCGGCTCGACACCATCCAGGCCGCAATCCTTCTCGAGAAGCTCAAGATATTTCCGGAGGAGCTCGAGATGCGCGAACGTATCGCGTGCCGCTATTCGAATGCCTTCACACGCTCGAATCGCATTCGGATCCCCCGTGTCATCGATGGCGCCCGATCGACATGGGCGCAGTATACTATTCAGGTTCCCGAGCGCGACAGACTGAAAGCCGATCTCGACGCTCGCGGCATTCCGGCGCAAATCTACTATCTCACGCCGCTCTCGGCGCAACTTGGCTATCGGGCGTTTCCTTCGGCGCCGCTGCCCGTCAGCACGGCACTGGGAAGGACGGTAATCAGCCTGCCCATGCACCCCTATCTCGACGAAGCAACCCAAGACATGATTATCGAAGCGGTGCTGGAAAGCGTTGGGCAAACGCATTGAGCCGCCGTCGCGGACACTCGCGCTCTCATGGATGTTTCCCTGTTCGACTTCGATTTGCCGGCGGAACGCATCGCGCTCCGCCCCGCGGAGCCTCGCGACAGCGCCAGAATGATGGTGGTGCGCGAAGATGGAGACGTTGCGCACGCCCGGATTCGAGACCTGCCGAAATTCTTGCGGGCTGGCGATCTGGTTGTCGTGAATGACAGCAAGGTGGTGCGCGCGCGGCTGCGTGCGCGAAGGCCGGCGCGCGGCGCGGGAGACGGTGCGGCGATCGAGATCCTGCTGCACAAGCGTCTCGCGCCGGATCGATTTCTCGTTTTCGCGCGGCCGGCCCGCAGGCTGGCTTCAGGCGATACGCTGAACTTCCATGGAACATTTGTCGCCCGTGTTGCAGCACCACGCGACGGCGGCGAGATTGAGCTTGCTTTTGACATCGCCGGCGCCGAACTCGACCAGGCGATCTCGCGCTATGGCGAAATGCCTCTGCCGCCCTACATCGCAAACAGGCGGGCAGGGGATGCGCGGGACATGACCGACTACCAGACGATGTTCGCCTCTCACGAAGGCTCCGTCGCGGCGCCGACGGCAGGTCTGCATTTCACGCCGGCGCTGCTGGCTGGGCTCGATGCGGCCGGGATTGGCTGTGAGCGCCTGACGCTGCATGTTGGCGCGGGAACGTTTCTGCCGGTCACTGCTAACGACACCGCTTGCCATCGCATGCACGGAGAATGGGCGCGCCTGAGCGCGGAGTCCGCTGCAAGGATTCGTGCCGCCCGCCAGGCCGGCGGACGAATCGTTGCCGTTGGCACGACATCGTTGAGGACGCTGGAAACTTCGGCAAGCGATGACGGCGCGGTTCGCGAATTCGAGGGCGAAACGGATCTTTTCATCACGCCGGGTTATCGCTTCAAAGCGGTCGACGTCCTGCTGACGAACTTCCATCTCCCGCGCTCGACGCTCTTCATGCTCGCCTGTGCGTTTTCCGGCATCGAGTCGATGAAGCGCGCGTACGCGCTCGCCATCGAGGAAGTGTACCGCTTCTACTCCTACGGGGATGCGTGCCTGCTGTTTCGGCCGACAGCATGAGCGGGCTGCACTTCGAATTGCGCAAAACCTTCGGCGCGGCCCGGCTGGGCGTTCTCCACACACCGCGCGGCGACATCGCCACCTCCGCCTTCATGCCGGTGGGAACCGCAGCCAGCGTGAAGGCCATGCTTCCCGAATCCGTTCGCTCTACGGGCGCAGATATCGTGCTCGCCAACACCTATCACCTGATGCTGCGGCCGGGTGAGGAGCGGATCGCGCGTCTGGGCGGCTTGCACCGGTTCATGGGCTGGAAGGGACCAATCCTCACCGATTCCGGCGGGTATCAGGTCATGTCGCTGGCGCAGTTGCGCAAGATCTCGGAGGAGGGCGTCGCGTTCCGCTCGCATATCGATGGCGCGGAGGAATTTCTCTCTCCCGAGCGCGCGATGAATATCCAGCGGCAGTTGGGCTCGGATATCCAGATGGTGCTGGACGAATGTCCCGCGTGGCCGGCGAGCGAAACGGACATCGAGGCGTCTCTGGGACTTTCGTTGCGCTGGGCCCGACGCAGCAAATCGGCATTCGACGAACAGGATGGCCGTGGCTGTTTTGGCATCGTGCAAGGTGGAGTCTTTCCGCATCTGCGGCGGCGTGCGGCGGAAGAGCTGATCGCAATGGATTTCGACGGCTATGCCATCGGAGGATTGGCGGTCGGCGAGGGGCAGAGCGCAATGTTCGACGTGCTCGAAGCCACGGTGCCTCACCTGCCCACGAACCGGCCGCGGTACCTGATGGGAGTCGGCAAGCCCGCCGATATTGCCGGCGCGGTCCTGCGGGGCGTCGATATGTTCGACTGCGTGCTTCCCACGCGGTCGGGCCGCAATGGCCAGGCATTTACACGCGAAGGTGCGCTCAATCTGCGCAATGCGCGCTTTGCCGACGACGAGGAACCGCTCGATAAAGAGTGCCGATGCCCCGCCTGTACGAACTTCTCGCGCGCCTACCTCCATCACGTCGTCAAGGCGGGCGAGATCATCGCCAGCATGCTGATCACCTGGCACAATCTCACTCACTATCAGGAATTGATGTCAGGATTGCGTGCCGCCATCGCGGCTGGCACTCTGCCAGGTCTGGTCGCCAGTCTTCAGACGAGCGATGGGCCGTGACCAGGTTTACGGCGTCGGGCGCGTGTTGACCGTTGGCGGAGCGCCCCCTATGGTCCGCGGCCTTTCGAGACGAGCCCGTAGCTCAGGGGTAGAGCATCTGACTTTTAATCAGAGGGTCGATGGTTCGATCCCATCCGGGCTCACCAAAAAAATCAAGAATTCGACGATGAAGGCCGTCCGGCTGCGCTCCTCACGATGCACCAGGATTGCAAAAAGCCCCAAGGTTCTTCGCAACTTGTAGGACGCCGCCCTATTGTTTTTCGGCCGCCCGTGACAAACCAATGGGCCGTTTTCGGCGTTGTGAGGCTTTGGACGGTTGGTTGCCACCCCCGGCGATTAGCGGCTAACTTCCGGGAGTTAGCGGGTGGCGCAGGCGGGAGAGGAAATATTGCACGGGCGCTTCTGCTGCTGAGTATCAAAAGGATACCGGAATGGAGGGCTGCACTGAGCGCCCGTAGCGGGTTCCAGCCTGCCAATGTGATATGTGGCCATAGTGCCCGGGACCGGTCGGGTGCGGGTGCGAAACGAATTGCGGAGCGTCGCATGGGCACGGCGGTACATGGTCGCGGTCGCAGAACAGACAGCTCGGCGCCGCGGGTAACGGGGACAGCCAAGGTTCAGGGACGAGAGAAATGAGCCGCAGCTTGGACGATTACGTTTGGCGCAGGATGCGGATCACGGGCGGGGCGCTCGTGACCTATGGCTCCGTCGAAGAGACGATCGCGGCGATGAAGGAGATTTACTTCCAGCCGCTCGACGGTCTCAGGGAAGCCATCAAGGCCCGTGCCGGACGCTTCGTGAGCTTCGCGAATTACGATTATCTCGGACTCGGCGACGACCCGCGCGTCCGGCAGGCAGCCGCGGACGCCGCGCTATCGCTGGGCGTGGGCGCGGAGGCGTCGCGCCTCGTCGGCGGCAGCCGGACCGTGCACGACCTCCTCGAACGCGAGATCGCAGATTTTCTGGGCGCGGAGGATGCGGTCACGCTGGTCAGTGGCTGGATGACGAATGCGTCTCTGCTCGGCTACCTGCTTACGCGCAGCGACCTCATCGTGGTCGACGACCTCGCGCACAACAGCATCGTCGTGGGCGCCGAAGTTTCTCACGCCAAGGTGCTGCGCTTTGAGCACGGCAATCTTGATGATCTGGATGCGCTTCTTGCCGAGCATCGTCCGCGCGCGAAGCGGGCGCTGATCGTCGTAGAGGGCCTCTATAGCATGGATGGGGATATGCCGGATCTCCATCGCGTCCTCGAGCTGAAGCACAAGCACGATGCATGGCTCATGGTCGACGAAGCCCATTCGATCGGAGTGCTGGGCGCGACCGGTCGTGGCATTACCGAGCATTTCGGTGTGGATCCGCGCGAAATAGATTTCACGATCGGCACGCTTTCGAAAACTTTCGCGGCCAGCGGCGGCTTCATCGCCGGGCGCAAGCCCGTGATCGAATGGCTTCGTTTCACGCTGCCGGCAAGCATGTTCAGCGTCGGGCTTTCTCCCGTCATCGCGGCCGCGGTGCGCGAAGGGCTCGCCATCCTGCGCAGCGAGCCCTGGCGCACCGCGCGCGTCCAGGAGAATTCGCGGTTCTTCCTGGAGGAGGCGCGCGCCCGCGATTTGAACGTCGGGGCTGCTGTTGGCGCAGGCGTGATTTCGATCCAGTTTCCGAACAACCTCGTCTGCATGCAGGCGTCCCAGGCGCTCCTTCAGGCCGGCTATTACGCACCACCGATTCCGATCATGGCGGTTCCGAAGAACAAACCCCGCATCCGCTTCTTCGTCTCCGCAGCCCACACGCCGGCCGATATTACGGGCGTGCTAGACGTGCTGGCAGCCGCGATGGCAAGCAGCGTGCATCGCGCCGATGGGGTGCATGCGGAAGCGACGGCCGAGCTGCATCTCGGCGCCTGAGCCGTCGCGGCCTCGCCGATCCGGGTACGTTGAAGCAGGAGACCAGCATAGTGGCGATACGGGCCGTTGCCGCGCAACGGGAGGACGGAATTGTTTTCGGCATGTTTCGCCGTGCATGGAAGCATCGCCATCTTCTCTCTCTGCTGATCGAGCGCAATGTCGAGGCCAGCTTTCGCGGCTCGGTGCTGGGCAAGCTGTGGACCGCGCTCGTTCCTCTGCTCAGGCTCGCGGTTTACACGCTGGTGCTCGGTTTCATACTCAGGGTGAAATGGCCCGGCCACGGCAATACGCCGCTCGAAACGGCGCTGCTATATTTTGTCGGATTGACGTTTTTTGATTTCTTCATGGAGGCGATCAGTACGGCGCCATCGCTCATGCACGACAATGTCAATTACGTGAAGAAGGTCGTGTTCCCGCTCGAGATCCTGCCGTGTGCCGCCGTCGGCGCGTCATTGGTTCGTCTTGGCGTGACGAGCGTGATACTGCTGATTTTCTTCCTGGTCATCAGGGGCCTTCCCCCGCTTGCGACGCTATCGGTTCCGCTGATCGTTGCTCCGTTCGCGCTGATCGTTGTGGGTGCAGTCTGGTTCTTGTCGGCGCTCGGCGCCTACGTCCGCGATCTTCGCCAGCTGATGGGCGTCGTGGCGCTGATGATGATGTATCTCAGCCCGATCTTTTTTCCGCTGGCGATGGTTCCGGAGCGCGCACGGCCGTTTTTCTATGCGAACCCGCTCGCCTTCGTGATCGAGTCGACGCGCTCGGCGCTCTTTGCCGCGCAATGGCCGAACTGGGGCGCGTTGGCGATTTACACGGTGATTGCCCTGCTGTTCGCGACTGCCGGCTATCACTGGTTTCTTCGCGTCAAACCCGGATTCGCCGATGTCGTCTGAACCGGTCATCGAAGCGCGCGCACTGGGTAAGGCCTATCCGATCTACCGAAAGCCAGAAGACCGGCTCAAACAACTGCTCTGGGGGCGGTGGCACCGCTACTACGAGGAATTCTGGGCGCTCAGAGACGTGAATCTGAGCGTGGGCCGTGGCGAGACCGTCGGCATCATCGGCCGCAACGGGTCGGGCAAATCCACGCTGCTGCAGATGATTTGCGGCACACTCCGGCCTTCGGCCGGCAACGTGAATGTGCGCGGCCGCATCGCGGCCATGCTCGAACTCGGATCCGGATTCAATCCGCAGTTTACCGGCCGGGAGAACGTCAGGCTGGGCGCCTCCGTGCTCGGGCTCACCGCTTCGGAAATCGAGGCGAGATTCGAATCCATCGCCGCCTTCGCCGATATCGGGGCGTTCATGGATCAGCCCATGAAGAACTATTCGAGCGGCATGCATGCGCGGCTGGCCTTCGCTGTCTGCGCGAATGTCGATGCCGATATTCTTGTCGTCGATGAAATCCTGTCGGTTGGTGACGCGGCGTTTCAACAAAAATGCATGCGGTATCTCAACCGCTTCCGGTTGCATGGCACGCTGCTATTCGTCTCGCATGACAGCGGCGCCGTCGTGAAGCTCTGCGACCGCGCGATGTGGCTCGACCGGGGCGAGGTGCGGGGTCTCGACGAGGCGAAAGACATGTGCCGCCTGTACCTCGCCGCGCAGGCCGAAGAGTCGGCGGACGACAGTGCAGGATTCCGCCTGGGAGGGCGCGCGAACCGTGCGCCACGGCCCGATGCTTCAAGTGAGCAGCCTCTGTTGGTGCCGAGGGAAGTGGAGCAATTTTCGTTCGATGCGGACGGGGATTTAGAAGGAGAAGGGGGCGCCGAAATCGAAGCCGTGGAGATCAGAGCTGCGAACGGTGAGTGCCTCCGTGTTGCGGCCGGAGGCGAAGAGGTGGAAGTGCGTATTGTTGGCCGCGCGCACCGTCCGCTGGCGCGACCAATAGCTGCATTCGTGTTGCGTGATCGGCTTGGACAGGTCTTGTTTTCCGACGACACCTACGCGACTTATCGCGGGGCGTCGCCGAGGGTGGCCGAGAGTCAATGCTTCATTGCGAAAATCGCGTTCCGTCTTCCTTATCTCTCCACAGGCGGTTACGCGATAGAAGCGTTTCTGTTCGATGGAACAGCCGACAAATTTGTGGCCCTGTGCCGCAGCCGGGAAGCCCTGATCCTCCGTGTTCAATCCCGCCACATATTTCAGCAGGGCTTGCTCAATATTGGCATGCGTGGCATTTCGCTCGATACCTTGGCGCAGGAAATTCGACCAGCGGTTCGCCGAGCCGGCATGGATGCCGCGGAAGCCGTTTGATATAGATGACGGCGTGCACGGTGGATTCGCACTTGTGCCTACTGCTTGTACACGGATCGCGCAATAGCTGCGGGCATATCTCATGACGGTTGAACAGAAGATTGCAATATCCGAAATCATGATTGAGGCTGACGACCTCGGAAAGGCGTACCGCCTTTTCGCAAATCCCGGCGATCGCACGAAGCAGCTGCTTTTGGGCCACCGACGTCAGTACTACCAGGATTTTTGGGCGCTCAAAGGTATCAGTTTTTGTCTAGCGCGGGGGGAGACTCTGGGAATCGTCGGAGTCAACGGAGCTGGAAAATCGACACTGCTCCAATTGATCTGCGGAACACTTCGGCGGAGCGCGGGCAAGGTTTCTGTTTTTGGGAGGCTGGCCGCGCTTCTGGAGCTGGGAGCAGGTTTTAATCCTCAGTTTACCGGTCGCGAAAACGTCTGTCTGAAAGCTGCCGCGCTCGGCTTGAGCAAGGTCGAGATCACCGAACGCTTCGAGGCGATCGCGGCGTTTGCCGGGATCGGCGAGTTCATGGACCTGCCAGTAAAGGTTTACTCGAGCGGTATGTACGCAAGATTGGCATTTTCAGTCTGCGCACATGTCGATGCCGATGTTCTGATCATCGACGAGATTCTCTCCGTCGGTGATGCGGTCTTTCGTCAGAAATGTATGCGTTTCCTCAATCGATTCCGCGAACAAGGCACCGTTCTATTCGTATCGCACGATAGTGGAGCTGTGGCGACGCTCTGTGAGCGGGCCCTCTGGCTCGACCATGGCGAGATGCGGGAACTGGGACCGGCCGCCGGCGTCTGTGCCAACTACCTTGCGAGCTTATCGGAACGCGGCGCCCGCACAGAATTCCTGTCGAAGGCTGCCGACGACCGCTGGTGGGCCCCGCCGCCTCCACCGCTGATGCGGGACGCCCGGCATATCGACGCGAGCAGAATGAAGATCTCCGAATTTGATCCCGCCGCACCGTGGCATGGACATGGCGGAGCAGTCATCGAGGAGGTTGGCCTCCACTCACCAGATGGTACTCTGTTGACAGAAATGAGGGGAGAAGACGAAGTAGTGTTGCGAATCCGCTGCCGTGCCGAGCGCGATATTTCACAGCCAATCCTGGGATTTGTCGTGCGCGACCGACTTGGGCAGAATGTGTTCGGGGACAACACATACATTGCATACCGCGATTCTCCGCCGTCAGTTACCGCAGGCGCCCTGTTCGAGGGAACATTCCGGTTTCAATTGCCTTGCCTGGCCACGGGCAGCTATAGCGTGGCGGTTGCCTTCGTGGAGGGAACGCAGGAGGACCATACCCATCTTCACTGGATCGAAGATGCATTGATTGTCACCGTATTCGAAAGCCCGGTGAGCCGCGGCATTGTTGGACTTCCCGCAACAGACATTCGAATCGAGCTTTCGGTGGACAACTCACAACTTTAGAACTTCGAGGCACCTCTGAAGATGCTTACGCACCCAGCGGTCAAACTGACCCCGCAACTGGGAGGATTCGGCAAGAAGGTCTATTGTCAGAATGACGAGGACGGCATTGTCCAGCGTATTCTGTCGGACTTGGGAATCGCAAAAGGATATTTTGTCGAGTTTGGCGTTGGCCCGCCGTGGAATTCTACGTATTCCGCAGCCGGACTGGAAGCCAATTGCCGTCTCCTGCGCGAGAACGGCTGGAGTGGATTGTTTATCGATGCACGCGAATTCCCGCCGGCTGCGGAGGTCGCCAGGGAGCGTATCACGCCCTTCAATATCAATCTGATGCTCCGAAAATACGCTGTTCCCGAGGAATTTGACCTGATCTCTATCGACATAGATGGCCAGGACTTCTGGGTTTGGATGAATTTGCAAGCCAAGCCTCGCATAGTCATCATTGAATATAATGCGAGTATCGCTCTCGAAATATCGTGCGTGATTCCCTTCGCGCCACACTTCGAATGGGACGGAACGAACTGGTTCGGTGCGAGTTTGGCGGCGCTCGATAAACTGGCACATTCAAGGTCTTACACTCTTGTATATGCAAACGGTGTGAATGCATTTTTTGTGAGGTCGGACCTGTTCAGCAATCACACGGATTTTCGACTGGAAGAGCTATTCGTCGAAAAGACGTTTCATCCAGATGATACAATGCGCCGGAGCTACGTGGTCATATGACGAATCGATTTCCGATGCGTGTGATGCGCTTGCCGGGTTCGCTACCTTGCCAATGATTGTCGTCAATCCGCCAAACGTCGGATCCTTTTTCATTGAGGTTCACGAATCCGACGATCGCTACATTTCCCACGCCATCCGCACGACGGGAAGCTGGGAGCCGTTGGAAACCGAGGTGTTTGCGCGCCTGCTTGCGGCAGACGTGGAGTTCTTCGATATTGGAGCCAACATCGGCTGGTATTCGATGCTCGCGGGGAAGAAATTGGAATCCCGCGGCACCGTTCATGCGTTTGAGCCCGTGCCAGAGAACGTTTGCTTGTTGTCGCGAAATGCGGCGGTAAATGGTCTGAACAACATCCGGATCAATCCATGTGCGCTGGGTCGCACCAACGGGACGACGCAAATCTTTCTCAGTCCTGACAACAAAGGCGATCACCGCGCGTATCCGTCGAGTGAGGAGCGCCAATCCATTCCGGTCGGCATGCGACGGTTCGACGCCTATTTCGATCGGACCTTGCGCAAACCGTTGCTGATAAAGATGGACACCCAGGGATCTGAATACGACGTTCTCCTCGGCATGGGCGATATTCTTGACAGTCACTGCGCTGAAATTGCGATGGTGATCGAATTCTGGCCGCACGGGCTGATTCAAAATGGTGTAGACGTGGATGCGCTGATAGACCTCCTCGCGCGGCGCCGGTTTGCGCCTTGGGTGTTGTGGGAGGGCGAGACTCGGCTCTGCCCATCGCGTTGGGAAGATCTCGCTAACGCAGCGCGGACGACCTTGGCGCCCGCAAGCCTTGCCTACGTCAATCTCGTCCTTTCGCGCGAGCCTTTGGGCCTGGTTCGCTTACTCGACGGCCTTTTCTCGCAGGACGCCAGCCGGCTTGTCCCGCGAACTTGAGGCTTTGGCGGGTTTTCATCGGTCTTTCTGTAGGATATGGTCCGATAGGCGCGTCAGCATTGGAATTTCGGTCGCGAAGGACAGCACGTCGAGCGCTCGCCGTTCGAACAGGATTTTGGTGGGATCGCGCGGTCGAAATAAGGGGCAGTGCGTTGATGAGCAACCCGACGACCGAGGCAGACGTGGCGGCGCCGCGGCGGTTCGACGCCGACCAACCCGAAACAAAATACATTTTCGATCATATTCCTAAAACGGGGGGCACCGCACTTAGAACCAATTTCGAGCAAATCTTCGGACCCGAAAATGTCTCGCCGTGGATTTCTGGCAGATCGGAATTATGGGCGGAACGCCGGTTTTCGCACTTCAAAATGATCACCGGTCATTTCCAATCTCCGGTCCCGATGCCCGCAACGAAACACGAGCGGGTGAGAATTACAATGTTGCGCGATCCGATCGACCGTGCCGTGTCGGAGTACTTCTATTACCGGAATCATGTCGAACGCATCGAATGGAACAAGCTTGCAATCTTCGCCAAGGATCACGATTTATACACCTACGTGAAGCTTCTCGACGCGAACCGCGACGCAGCGGTATCGAATTTCTACACGCGCCGATTTGCCAGCCAAGTATCGCGGGCGTTGGTGAGTGAACGGCGAATATTGTCGCTCGCCAAGCAGGCCCTCGCACATTACGATTTTATCGGCATTCAGGAGCAGTTTGCAGACAGCGTCGACATGTTCTGCTGTCGATTTGAACTGCCGCTTGTTCCGCAACTAGCGCAAGTCAACGTTACCACATCGCGCGCGAAATTGGGCGAGCTCGATGCCAGGACGCGCGAAAAACTTGCCGACATGAATCGGCTCGACGTAGAACTTTACGAGTACGCCTATCAACACCTTCAGGACCAGAAGCGCGCGATATTCCGTACTCATGCAGGAAAAGGCATGCCCAAGGCGACGCCTGGCGATCTCGACGACTGGGCAAGCGCTCGGGAGCGGGCCGCTGATTCTCGAGAGTCTTTTGGCGATCGAATGGTGGAAATCAGTGATGCAAGCGTGATCGGTAGTGGGTCTGGAACGAAAGCGATTCGTTCCGGGGAGGAAACCTCCGTCTGCATTGGCATAGTTGCCCATATCGACGTTCCGGACTTGACGGTGGGTATCGAAATCAGCGACGAACTCGGAGAGATCGTGTTCGGGACCAATACCTATCTGATGCACGATTGCCGTCCCGTCTGTGCCGGGCATCGATACCATCTGGAATTCCGGTTTGACGCCAATCTCATGCATGGCCGCTATTTCGTTGGCGCTTCTCTTCACACCGGCGCGACACATGAAACTCGCTGTTTTCACTGGTGCGAACGTCTCACCACCTTCGACGTCGCAGACGAAGGGTCCGCCGATTTCGTGGGCTATTGCCGCTTGGAGCCCCGGCTTCATTGGACTGATCAGGTTCCGGCCAGAGCGGAATAGATGTCAAAGCCACTTCTCTCGACGCAATCCTGATGTGTTGATATGATGCTTTGTCCGGCTAGCCGGTGAAGCGCTCACGTCGCTACTGATGGCTAGGCACTCGGCGCAAGGTTGACGCGCGCCGGGAATACAATCTCAGATTAAGTCCGCCGCAAACACGATGGGTGCCCATGTTCTCTGATTTTGAGATGCGAATTGTACGGCAGGAGTCCTGTGGCGTGAAGTTCAACGCGATAATTGCCGACCGTGTTGGCGAACTTTGGTATGATTCACCGCCGCATCCGAGGCTTAGCCTCGAAGAAGCTTTAAAACTTCCGCTCGAAGTTGATCGAGCCGCTGAGGCGGGCTGGAAGGAGATGGGGATTCTCCGCGATCACGTCGTTGGTCGAGGGGACCGCGTGGTCGAATGCGGATGTCATCACGGGTTAACAACAATAATGCTCGCGGCCTGGGTCGGGACCAAGGGGCATGTGCAGGCCTTCGACGCGGTGCCGCTCAATGCAGCGGTTGCAAGACGCAATATGGAACTGAATGGAATTGCGAACGCCAACATTTACTGTGCCGCTGTCGGGGGAAAGCGACAAATCGTGAATTACTATAACGATTCAAATGTCGTCGTCAAAGCAGGCTCCGTCGTGGGGCCTGCTTCGACCATCATGATTACGCTTGAAGATGCGATACAAGGGCGAGCCGACGTGCTCAAGCTGGATGTAGAAGGCTGCGAACTCGAGATACTTGAATCTTCCCCAAAATTGCTGGCGCGAACACCTCGATTGGCCATCGAGCTCCATACGGACTTGCTTCCACGAGATGGCGTGGACCGCGTGTTGTCGGCTCTGAAATCCCGGCCGCTTCACATACTTTGGGAAGATGGCACATTCGAGCCATACTCTGGCCAGCGGATTGTAGAGAGGGTTCATCTTTTCTCATATTGAGATTTGCGTGAAGTTCAATCGGAGGGCGCGTATGCCATCACAAGTCGATTTTCGCCGTGTGCTGAAAACGCAACGAACAATTGAAGGAAGTTTGCTCGAGGAAAGCGCTGCGGTCTGGTGCGTATTGCTGCAGGCTCAACATGCGACATGGTCCTGGCAGGGACTGTCACCCGGAGACTACCTGGAAATCGGTGTTCTGCACGGCAAGTCCGCCAGTGTGCTGGCCAGCTTCAGCCACGAGTATGGGAACACCCTGACGATAGTCGATCCGGAAATTCGCGAAGAAACGAAACGCACGCTCAATTCTCTTTCTCCACGAATACGTTACATCGACTCTGTTTCCGAGCGGTTGCCCCAGTCCGATTATTATGCCGCAAATCGCCGCCAAATCGCATTTGCTCACATTGACGGTATGCACAGATTTTCCGCTGTGATTTCGGATTTGCAGGTTTGTGAGACATTGCTCGCGAACTTTGGCATCATTTCCGTGGATGATTTTCATACCGATCTGTTTCCGCAGATACCCGCTGCCGTCTACAAATATCTCTACTCCGGCGTGAGTGATCTGTGCATATTTCTCGTTGGCTTAAACAAGGCCTATCTGTGCAGAAATATAGCCAAGAAGTACTATAGGGAATTCTCCGGAAAACAGCTGCTTCCTTCACTTGAAGCGCTGGGCCAGCGATTGACGCTCGTGAAGACAGACAGAAACGATTCCTTTGACGCCTTTGGAATTGCTGGTTTCTACGAAAACAGGATCTTTGGGAGCGAACACCCAATATGGGAGTAAACATCGATAATGCATGCTCAAATGTCACAAGCCGGCATTACAACTGAGAGCGCAGATAACGGACCAACTACGCAAGAGAATCAATTCGTTACTCTCAACGTACTCCACGCCGCGGCGCTGCCGAAATTGCAGCAGATTCGGAATGGCTAGACTTGTTCGCTGCCACGAGCAGACGAACATGCGGCGGCATCAGACGTTTGACGTCTTCAGTAACCTCCACGCGATAACGTTCGATGCCACGAAGAAAATGGGGCCAGAAGTACGAGTTGCTAGCCCACTGCGCTTCGCGTCTCATGAGTTCTGGATATTTTTGCGGATGTTTGCGCAGGAGAAGCGCGTCTCTCTCAAAAAAAACGGAACGCTGTTCAAGAGACTCGCGCTCAAGCGCACGCGATTGCGGTGGATGGTAGACTCGGACACGGCGGGAAAAGGCGATCCTTCCAAGTTTTTCCGCCCGCCATCCGAGGTCGGTGTCTTCGCGAAAGGGCATGTCTCCAAAGGCGACATCGAAGCCATCAATAGCGTGGAATGTCTCGGCCCGCAGAAGCAGATTTGCTGTCATGAAGCCGAGACCTTCGAATCCTTCATTGGTGACGGCACGCCAATCCGGATCGCCCATGCGGCCCGACTCGACCAGGCCTTCTATCCCGACGATGTCATGTTCCTGGAATTGGGCGCGCGCATTCCCAAGCCAATCGGGAAACGGTTCACAATCGTCGTCAACGAATGCAATCACAGTTCCTCGGGCGAGCTTTGCGCCGGAGTTGCGAGCAAACCCCGGGCCCCGAAGGTCGGTGTGTACATAGACGAGATTCAGTGCAGGCCAGTCCTGGTCCGGCCAGATCTTCGCGCTTTGATCGACGACAATGACCTCAAAATCGCGGCATGATTGATTCGTCAGAGTTTGCATCAATTTGGTCAACAACGTATGGCGCTCGAATGTGGGAACGACCACGGAAAAAAACGGTCGTGGAGCCTGCAACGTACTTGCGTGGCGACGCAGCAGCGAACCGAGGTCATGGGATATGCGCTCCCATGAATAGAACATCTCAACTTGCCTGCGTGCTGCGTTGCCAAGTGATCCACTGGCATCCGCAAGGTTGGATTCGATTGCTTTCGCAAATCCGTTTGCTTGCGCGACATAAAACGCGTCGCTGCTGGTCTGTATTCCCCTCGCGCCCACCGCGGTGCTTACGATGGGCAGTCCGGCGGCCATGTAGTCGAGCATTTTTATGTTGGTGCCTGAACCGCTGAACATCGGATTGATGGCAACATCGGTGGCGTGAAGCCATCGATATTTTGTATCCTCGTGAACGAGTCCGGGCACGCGCAGATTGAACGGTTTCGGGAGGTCGGCAAGGCTGTCTCCCACGCCGCCAGCGACCACGAAAAGCATATGTGACAACTCGGGTGCGAGTGTATTCGCGATGTAGGAAGCTGCTTCGACGTTCGGCGCATACTTGCTGCCGATGAAAAGTGCCACAGGAGCTGGTCCCAGCCCCAGCGTTCGCCTCGCAGCCGCCTTTTGCTCGGCGGTTGCCGGCGTCAACCGTTGCGTGAAGGTTCCGTTGGGAATCACGCGCATGCGTTCATAGGGAACGCCGTAGAGCCGATTGAATGCAATCCGATCTTCGTGCGAGCACGTGAGGACGAGATTTGCAGCATGGCAGAGTTCGAATTCGACCCGGATGACGTCGCGCACAACCCGGGTTCCTGCGCCGCCGTCGTCGTCCAGAAGTTCCATTCGAAGCAGACCCTCGACATTGTGAGAGTCGTAAACGATGAGTTGCCGCGCAGGATCCAGCAACTCGCGCACCAGCGGATATATCCAGGGATGCGAAAACACGACCGCATCGGCGTCCCGGGCAGCTTCGCTCGCGGCCGCAATGTATTCCGGTGAGAGATGGGCGAGTTCCGGAAACGTGCAGTCGATCACGACGCGGCCACCGGTCTCTCTGGACCGGGCTTCCGCTGCCGCGAAATGTTCGGAACTCAGTGGTATCAACAGCTCTTCAAGTGTCGAACTCAGCATTTGGCGGCGGAAGCCGGGCCCCGGCCAATCATAGGTTCCGACATAGAGCGTCCTCATATCCGCGCCCAGCGCGTGGTACAGGCCGAGAAGACGCACGCGCCCGCCGCCGGTCGGCGGATCGATCGGCTGCATGTCCAGCACAGTGATTTTCAGCTGCCGATCAGGGCGCATGGCGTCGCTCCTGACTTTGAAATCCCAGAGCGCCGCTCAAAGCCGTCGCCACGTTTTCCCAGCGTATAGACATTATCGCCGCGCGCCCAGCACGGCCCATCGCGGCAACATCGGCGGAACCATAAGCGAGTTGTTCGATGCACGCGCCGATATGCGCGGGATCAGGACGGCATACAAATCCGCTCCTTCTGTCTTCCACGATTCGCGCCGGTTCGCCGCTGTCGCTGCAGGTGATCACCGGTTTTCCGCTCTGAAAACCCTCAAGCGTCACAAGCCCCAGATCCTCGAACTGCGGTGTGTAGATGACTGCCAGAGCGTTGGCATAGAGCTCGACCAGCGCATCGTCCGACACTCTTCCGACGAAACGAATCCGCGAATCATCGGCCGCCAGATGACGGAATTGTTGTTCATCCTCTCCTGTGCCCGCGATGATCAATTCTACCGGCGCCGTGACGAAGCGCATCGCCTTGATGGCCAGATCGGTACGTTTCCACCGGTGCAGCCGGCCGGGCAGGAACAGGTAGTCGAATGAGCCACCATGGAGTCCGCGCAGCGAAGTCGGATGGCGCATGACGGTTGCGTCGAGACCGTTGAAGCGGTGCAGCCGCTCCGCAACTTCCTCGCCGATGGCAAAAACGCGCCGCGGTCGCTGCAATGCCGCCGTGTCGAGCGCGTGGATCAGTCGCCTCTGTCCGATAACTTCGAGGGTCGGCCTCGGAAAAGCGGATTCGAACATATCGTAAAATACACGAATCGTATGCATCAGATAACAAACGTGATTGCGGTGGCGAACCACATACGAGGGCGCCTTTGCGGATATCACACCATCGAACTCGTCAAGATTGAGATCGTAGAATCGCAGATAGGATTGCCTGATCTGATCGAAATCGCTCTCGTTGTTGTCAATCTCGACGATTTCCGCCGCCGCGCCCGCATCAAGCAGCGCATCCCGCAGCCCGACAAAGAAGCGCTCGGCGCCGCCCTGTTCGCCGCTCGCGGAGCGGCACGCAAGGATGCCAACGCGGGGTTTCAAGCGCCTTTCCGTCCGACGACGCCGTAGTCTTGCGGGCCGAACAGCTTGTCCTGCAAATAGGCCAGCATGGGATCGATATAGTCCTGCCGCGATTCCCATTCGACTGGGTGCAGCGGTAACACCTCTATCTCCCCAAAACCTCGAGATTTGAGCAGATAGGCAGTCAGTTCGGACGGCAAAGGGTTGCGGTGCGTCGGATCGATATAGAATCTTTCAGCAGCGACGATCAAATTCGCGGGATTTGGCGTCTCCAGCACGATTGCCCCGCCGGGGCGCAACACGCGCAGGGCGTGATCGATGAGAGCCACGAGAACGTCAAAGGGCAGATGCTCGATAATATGAAAACCCGTGACAACGGAACAAGACTTGTCGGGCAATACCGCAAGTGCTTCGATCGCCTCGCCCAACCTGGCGTCCAGGCCACGCTTGCGGCATTCTTCGACTGCAATTCTGTTCATGTCGTAGCCCTGTGCCGCGACACCCGATTCGGCCAGCACTTCGAGCCATTCGCCGCGGCCGCAGCCCAGGTCGACAACCGGCGCCCCCCCCGTCGCCCGGACGCAGGCGTCGACAAGCGGCACAAAAACGCTCTGGCGCTGCTTGATGTCCGCGCGCGTTCCGCGGTAGCGGTCTTCGAATGACAGATAAAGCGGATCGAGAAGATGAGCCTTCTCGGCGCGCGCCATAGCCGGCTCGTTCGCGGCGGTGGCAGATTCCGGTGATGCGGTAACCAGCAGCGCTTCTGCCCTGAGCTTGTAGTCAACGATATTGCGCCAGTGATCGATCAGGGTTGTGTGAATCTCTGCGACTTGCGCATCGATCTCGGCCTTCGTGCGGGCCGCTGATCCTTCGATCGCACGCGCGCGGTCGGATAAAGCCCGATTAATCGCATCGGTCCGGCCCCGAAGCTGTCCCAATTCGCTCTGGACCTGCGAAGTGTGGGCGGCGGCCGTCTGGCGATCTGCTGCGCGGTTGGAATGAATGGCCTTGATCGCAAGGCCGGCGTCTGCGGCGCGCCTCTCGAGCGTTTCTACTCGCGCGATGAATTGGCGAATGTTGCGAGGAAGGCGCCAGGTATCTATAGCAACGCGGCCTACAAGGCGGCCGAATTTCGCCGGCGGACTCCAGTAGATTCGGTCCCAGACAAATTCCCGCGTCAGGCCTTCGACATGCAGGCCGCGGGCACGCCCCTCGCGGGAGGCCCGGAATTCGCGAAGAACGCGCATGCGGCCGACATGGCCAACGAGAAGCCGATCGCGCAGTATTGTGAACTCATCCGGTTGGGGTTCGCGGCCGAGAAGCGCAACGTACGAAGCTCGCACGAATTCCGCGACTGGGAGAGCCAGCAGTTCGCGTGCAGTCAGGGCACGCGCCGTTCCGTCTGGAACGGTATTGGACACGTCGAGGCCGTTCGTGGGACCGGCCTCGCCCGCCTGACGCTTCCTTTCCGCCACCTCCGCGCGGATGCGCTCCATCATCTCGTCGAGATCGAGCTTTGGCGAGGTAGCACTGGCGGTGTCGGTTCGGTCCATTTAAAGGCTTGTACTTGATACGGCCGTCGATCCGCCGGTTACGCGGTCACACCGGCCGACCGTACGGTCAGGTCCCGAATGGGACGGCTGTTGAGCCCGATGCCGGGGTCGAAGACAAATCGCCAAAGCCCCATGACGCGCGATTTGTGCCGGTAATGTGTTTCATAGAATTCCGGGGCGGTCCGACGCAACGCGGGAAGGCGCCATCCCGCGATCGCCGGCATGTCATGATGCTCCAGGTGGAAACCGAGATTGAGGGACATTAGATTGATCGGTCCGTAATAGGACGCCATGCCGTCGCCGCCGTCGAAGGCGATGTGCTCCTGCAGGATGTGTGCGCCTGCCGGATGGGGCCCGACTGCAAAATAGGTGGACAGCAGAAGATAGGCGACTGCGTGCCAGCCCAGGAACCAGCAGACGGCCACCCAGGCAACCGCGATCGCCGCAACGTTTCCGATAAGCCAGATATCGAAGGGCAGGCGCGCACGGACATGGCAGGGATGCACGAGGCCGTAGCTGACCGGAAGGAGCAGAAGCCATGCGAGCTTGCGCAGACTGCTGTTCTGCACCAGCCGTACCTCCCAGTCGGCCGGAATGTCGGCGTCCATGCCGCGTACGCCGAATTGATGGTGATGCAGAAGGTGGTAATGGCGAAAGGCCATGGCGGACGGAACGAGAGACGGAACGTTCACCGCGATTGCCAGGATCTTGTTCAGCGCGGCGCGTTCGAACACCAGATTGTGGGAGGCTTCGTGCACGATGCAATTCAGACAATGTACCGCGAACCCGCCGATGCAGAACGACGCGACCAACAACATCCACAAAGGTTGTCGCGCGAGGAGGGCGGCCAATCCGAACTGAAGCACGATGACGCCGATACCGAGACATGCGGTAACCGCGGTGGGCCCAACGAGCTGTCTGACTTCCGGCCNNCGGCGGGCGTTATGGTCCGGTCTCTGGGGCATAGCGGGCATGTCCGGAAGATACTGCGCTCTGGGCGGCGAGTTTGGGTGTGCGCTCGAACGCGGTGCCGCGCCCGGTCAGGGCTTGGACCGTTCCGCGTAAATTGGCAAGCCCCATCAGAATCTGGAGGCCCACAACGGCGGGCAGGCGCGGAAGTTCGGAGCGTAGACCGGATCCCCGCACGAACATCTGGCTGATAAGTATCAACATCGCCGGACCAATGATCGCGCCTTCGAGCAGCGACAGCGCGATCAGCGCAGCGACGGGCCAGGTGAGCCCGTAACCCATGGTGAGATCGATAGCAGCGGTCGCCGCGGTGAGAGCGAACAGCGGTCCCAGAAGTCCGCTGCCGAGGTGAAGCGTCGAAACAAGCTTTTGGCCTACCGACAGGTGCGACCGCCACACCGGCCAGAGCAGCTTGCGCCCGGCCTCGGCAAAACCCTTGGTCCAGCGGAACTGCTGCAGACGCCACACGCCCATCGATCCCGGAAGCTCGCCTTTGACGGCGACGGTCGACAGGAACAATGCACGCCAACCCTTCAATTGCGCGCGGTAGCTGAGATCGAGATCTTCGGCGAGCGTGTCGCCCTGCCAGCCTCCTGCGCTATCGATCGCCGCGCGGCGCCAGACGCCGCACGTCCCGTTGAACGGCATGACCTGGCCCGACCAGTTTCTCGCCGCCTGTTCAACGGCGAAATGCGCGTCGAGGATACGTTGCTGCGCGTAGGTCACGATGTTGTCGCCGGCATTCAGATAGTCGCAGCGCGCCTGGACGAAGCCGAGGCCGCCGTCGTTCATCAACGGACGCATGCAGGCGCGCAGGAAATCCCGCCCGGGCACATAGTCCGCATCGAGAATGGCGACAAATTCCTGTTCGGAATGGCGCAAACCTTCGGCAAGCGCGCCTGCCTTGAATCCCGACCGATGGCCGCGCGTGATCAGCAGAGCGTCAATTCCGCTTGCGCGCAACGCGCCGGCTGCGGCCTCGCTCAGATTGGTGCTGTGATCGGTGCTGTCATCGAGAATCTGGACATGCAGGCGGGCGGTGGGCCAGTCGAGAGATTTCACCGCTTCGGCGACGCGCGCAATGAGTGCGCCTTCGTTGAAGGTCGGCAGCTGGATCAGCACGTCCGGCAGATCGTTTTCCGGGGGAAGGGGCAGAGCGAGCAGGCGGGCTTCGTTCGCGAGCGCTTGCTGCCGGTGCCGAAGGTACTGGACCGCAATCCAGAAAACCGATGCGCCGAGCAGGCAATGTATCGCGAGGCACGACAGGAGCAACGCGTGATTGAACTGGAAAATCTCTGAATACGGCATGGCTGGTCGCGGAATCCCCTGAGCGGGCCTCTGTGCCGCGAGTCGCGCGCCAGAGCAGGCTGCGACCTTAACATGACCGGTCGCAGACCGCTACCTTCGAGCGGATCGCCGAACTCTTAGAAAGGGATAACAAAAATGAATGGCAGATGAACGAAGCGGCCAATCGACGCCGGGATTATGACTCGGCTGCTCGCTTCGGCGTGCGCTTGAAGACCTCTCTCCGGCCGAAGAACGCAGCGATAATGGGCCGCGCATTCGCAAGGCTGAGATAGACAATGAGCGGCGGAAGAGCGCTGACGCCAAGCAGGTAGCGGCCGACTCCACCGCGCTTGAGTTCGAGATAGGGCGGCAACGTCATTCCCACCGAAACAGGTAAAATGAGAATCAAGACCGTTGCAAGCAACGCGCCGACCGGCGGCAGGCTGCCGCCACGTAGGATCAGGTCCGACAGGAGCGCCACGGCCGCAATGGCAATGACGGGGAGCGCCGCCTGATAAAGGATAAGGAATCCCGCCTGGAACTTTTGGGGAATGCTCCAGGACGAACGCGAAATGGGCCCGATCAGCTTGCGGGCGATCTGGGCAAAACCCGATGCCCAGCGCCGTTGTTGAACCCGCCAGTGGCGCATCCGGTCCGGCACAAGACCTGACACCGGCGGGTGCATCGAAAACAGCCCCTTCCAGCCGGCGAGCGCGGCGCGGATCGTCAAATCCAGATCTTCGCACAATGAATCGGCCGTCCAACCGCCGGCATCCTCGATGGCGCGCCGCCGCCAGACCCCGCCCGTGCCGTTGAACTGAAACAGCATCCCGGCGCGCGCACGCACGCCCTGTTCCATGACGAAATGAGAATCGAAAAGCAGGCTCTGGGTGCGGGTGAGCCAGTTGGTCTGCGCATTCGAAAATTCACATCGCGACTGGATGAATCCGGCCGTCGGATTTGCGGCGAGGCGCGGAACGGTCATCTTCAACCAATCGGC
Organism: Alphaproteobacteria bacterium; assembly: GCA_003131925.1. Classification (GTDB taxonomy): domain Bacteria; phylum Pseudomonadota; class Alphaproteobacteria; order Micropepsales; family Micropepsaceae; genus Rhizomicrobium. Next base: position 25,207 of record PKWC01000233.1, read on the forward strand.
CGGCGGGCGAAAATCGGCGTCGAGAATGGCAACGAACGGTTCATTGCCCGACATCAACCCCGCGGCGAGCGCACCGGCCTTGTATCCGCGCCGGTCGTCTCGCGTCACGTGGTCGGCGTGAAAACCCTGTGCGCGCAATGCATCGATGGAGGACCGCGCCTGTTCCCGGGCCTCGCCGGCACTGTCGTCGAGCAGCTGGATTCGAAGCTTGTGTCTTGGCCAGAGAAGTGCGGCCACCGATTGCAACAGACCTTCCACTACGCCGGCCGGTTCGTCGTAGATCGGAAGTTGTAGCAGCACATCGGGCAGGTCGCAGTCGGGCGGGCAAGGAACGCGATTGTCCGATTCCGACAGTTTGCCCTGAATCCATTCGACCAGATAAAGGGCCGGCAGCATCAGAAATCCTAATCCCACTGCAACAACCGCGAGCAGCGCCATGATCGCGATCGCGTCGGCCATCATCACGGCGATCCGTTGTACGATCATTTTTCAGTATCGCGCGTTGTGATACGCCGGGCATCCGGGTGGGGAGGCCGCAGATTATTCGATTTGCGCGCGGCGCTGTACACAGTTCCGGCCCAGGCGACCTCGGCCGTTGTCCAGGCCCGCAGCCATAGAAGCGGAGTGAGAATCTCGCGCGCAAGAAATGCAAACGGTGACAAGAGTGAAATCGGCCATCCCTTGGCGAAACACAGGAAGGATTCTAAGCACAGCCACACGGCAAGTGTGGCCGCAGCGACATGCATCGGCGCGAATCCGGCTGCACGCGCGGCCAGGGCGCCCGCGACAGCAGTGGGAATTGCCGAGCCGAGCAGGTCGCCAAAATATGCCGCGGGAAGCTGGACGCGCCAGATAATCATCCAGCGCAATTGCCGTTGCCACGTTTCAAAAAATCGCCTCGATCCCAGAGCCTGATGGCTGACCCGATCCGCGAGCACCGTGCGCAGTCCCAAGCCTGCTATCGCGTTGGCAAGAGCCTGGTCTTCGCCCAGCGCCCAGGCAAGGCGATCGAATCCACCGGCGCGAATCAAGTCCGACCGCCGGAACAGCATGATCTTGCCAAGCCCAAAGCCAAAGCCGGCGGCGTCGGCGAGCATCAGGACGCGCGCATGATAGCAGTTGATGATCGACGCCTCGATCCAGGCGGCAAACGACCCGGGATGCGTAGCGATGGAGATCGAGCTTACGAGGCCCGTGCCAGGCGCAAGATGGCGAACCAGTTCCTGCAGATCGCCATTCCCCAGACAAAGGTTGGAGTCCTTGGTCAACACCAAATCGTTGTTCGCCGCAACCAGCGCGGGCCACAAATTGTTCAGCTTTGGGCTCGCGGCAGTGGCGCACACTGAATGGATCGTCCGCGAGGAAACTGAAGGAAAGGCGGTCTGAATTCGCCGCGCCGCATCGATGGCGGGCGATTCGCGCTCAGCGGCCGCAATGATGATCTCGAGTCCGTCATAATCCTGCATGAACAGGGAGGAGAGCGCTTCGACAAAGCCGGCATGCAGATTCTTGATCGGCACTATGGCCGTAAGCGGCGGAAAATTTGCGGGCGCGTTGCTTGGCAGTTTGTGCAGCGGATATGCCAGGGCGGCCAGGAAGGACAGCAGAAGCACGGCGATGGAGCATGTCCACCATGCCGCGGCCATTGCGGAGAGAACGGCAGCGAAGGTCACAACGGGCAATGCACAATCCGCGACATCATGCTTTCATCCGCGGCTTCATCCGCAATTGGGCCCGTTTCGAATAGTCGAGCCAGGCCGCATCGAAGGACCGCCGCAGGGGTTTGGCGATGGCGCCGGCCCAATGCGCAAAATAGATTTCGCGCCCCTGCCAATCAACCGGTCCGCCGGCGCCCATCGCGACGCCCTCCGCCTTGTAGAAGCTTTCGTTGGAGGCATGTGGGACGCATTCCGCGAGCTGGCGGAGGTTCAGGCCCATGCGGTGGACGACGAAATTAACAAGGGGCTGAGCGAAGAGCATGCCCCGTTTGCGCACCGAGTGGAAAAGTTTTTCATCGGCATCGACGATCTGCTCGAAATCGGAGATCGAGATGATTTCCCGCGAAGTGAGGAAAAAACCATCGTTGAACAGCGTGACGCCCTTGAGAAACGCATGGGAACTGCGCTTCTTGTTGTAGACGTAATCGTCGCTGGTCGAGGCGATGATGAAGTCGACATGGCCCGGACGAAGGGCGTCGAAAACCTGCCGAAAATCGCGAAACAGGATCGTATCGACATCGAGGTAGATCACCCTGTCGAGCGGAAGCGCGAGCGCCTGCAGCTTGCGCAGACGCCTCCTGTGATGGGGAAAGAGAGGGTAGAGCCGCTTTGCCAGCGCGTCGAGCGCGGTCATCTCGTCATCGACCCAGTTCGCCCCGTACAGCTCGGCGGCACGCCGCGTCGATACGTTGTCGTCGTCGAAGGGAATAACGTAGAGCGGTGTCGCCGCGTTCGTCACACTGTAGCTCTCGAGAAACGGGAGCAGCCAGTGCAGAACCTTGTCGTTGGCGACGACCGCGATCCCGAAATTTGCCGTTCCGCCAGTCGCGGACAAATCGGTTACTCCTTCGAATGGATGCGGCCGTTACTCCGGCGCGACAACGCCGTCCGTCCTGGCGGGAACGGGGTTCTGGTCGCGGCAAGGCACGATCTCTCTCACAAAGTAGAGCGGCCTTTGCTTGGCTTCATTGAATGTCCGTCCGAGGTATTCGCCAATAATGCCCAGCGTGAGCAGCTGTAGGCCGCCGAGAAACAGAACGACCACCAAAAGGGAAGGATAGCCTGCAACGGGGTTGCCGAACAGGAGCGTTCCGAGAACGATGCCGATACCGTAAAGAGCCGCAACCACGGAGGTAAACAGGCCGACATAGGCTGCGATCTTGAGCGGCGCAGTGGTGAAAGAGGTAATGCCCTCCAGAGAAAAGTTCCATAGCCGCCAGTAATTGAACTTGGACTTTCCGGCGAAGCGCGGGTCGCGGTCGTACGGCATCGCCGCCTGACGGAATCCGATCCAGGCGAACAGTCCCTTCATGAAGCGATGACGCTCGCGCAATTGCAGCAGGGCATCGACAGACCGTCTGTTCATCAGGCGGAAATCGCCGGTGTCCCGGGGAATATCGATTCCGGTCAGCCGGCCGATGAAGCGATAAAACAGATGGGCGCTGGCCTTTTTGACGAAAGTCTCGCCGCTGCGGCTTGTCCGCTGCGCATAAATCACGTCGTGGCCGCCGGCTGCATACATGCGGACCATCTCCCGTATCAATTCCGGCGGATCCTGCAAATCCGCATCGATAATCACGACCACATCTCCCGACGCGTGATCGAGCCCGGCCGTCATTGCGGCTTCCTTGCCGAAATTGCGGCTGAGATCGACGAGCGCGATGTTGGCGTTCTGCTGCGCGAAACCGCGAAGGATGTCGGGTGTACGGTCCCGGCTGCCGTCGTTCACATAGATGAGTTCGTGCTCGCACGACAATTCACGCAAGGTATCCAAAATGCGGCGGTTGAACTCGCCGATGACATCTTCCTCGTCAAAGGCGGGAACGACGATGGAGAGCAGGCGAATCTGTTCCGTCAAGGCACGCGCGCCAGACAGAAGACCGACAGGCCGCCGAAGCGGTTATATCGGAAGAACGGCAACTCGATCCGGTGCGCCAAAGTCAGCAAGCCATTCACGAATTGCGAATGCACGATCAAGCTGCTCCTGGGAGCGGAGTTTCGCTGCAGAATGCGGATGGCTGCCACGATCGGCAGGATTGAAGCAAAAAAATACCGTGTCGAAATGATTTCCAGGCCCGCCGAGCGCGCGGCTTCCTCCAGCGACTGGATTGTATAGCGCCGCCTGTGCTCGAGAAACCTGTCATGGGCTGAAAACAGCGATTGGAAAGCCGGTACCGTTATCAGAACCAGTGCGCCGGCCGCCGCACCCACCAGGCTCGCCTCGATGAAATCGACATCATCGTCCACATGTTCGAGGACATCCATCAACAACACCAGATCGGCGTCGCAGGGGACGATTTCGCGGACGAAACGAATAGGCTTCCCGCAATATGATTCCGAGCGGTCTACAGGATAGGCGGAATCGACGCACACTGCCGAATTTCCGCCAAGACCAAGGAGATGCTTGGAAAAAATGCCGGACCCAGCTCCCATGTCCAGCACGCGGTGAAAGCTCGCACCCCGCAACATGGAGTCGAGAGCGAGTTTTTTGGATTGGTAGTACCAATGCTCGCCAATGGAACCGCCTAACAGATCCGCTTCTTTGACATCCATGGGTATCCCATCCTGTGACTAGCGCCCGCGCGTCACCTGTCAGACAGGTTGCATCGCGAATATCATAATCTCCTCGTCCCAACGGCTTGCTTTGGTTTGCTCCCTCACTTGTAACCCCCAGGAGATCACGTCGGCTGTCGCGCACTGCAACCCAAAGACCCCGTGGTCATCGTACACGAATTTAGGTTAAAGATAGGTACAGGTGGCCGTTTTCCCCTCCGAGCCGTTGTGGACTGCCATGAATGACACCCGGAGGCGCGACGAACGGGTTGGCGACCTGAGGGGGAAATCAGGCATGCATTGTGAACTCGATTTTGCAGGGTCCAATTGGGTAGACGGCGTCGGATTCACCTCAAGCAAGAGAGATTGGCGAACGGTCCCGATGGCTTGAATATATCCGGCGAAACCCGGATATCATTCAATCCATCCAAGCCAAGCATTGGCCTCAAGAGTGCATCCGCCCGATCTCAGATCTCGAACCGCGCTTCAACTTCGCGCCTATGCAACGCGGTGTCGTGGCTCGGCTCGACAAGCCAGGCCGTCGCGAACCGGTGATCGTGCGCTGGGGCTTGGTTCCGAACTGCTCGAAGGACGACAAAGCGGGTGCGGCGATGATCAATGCGAAGGCCGGTAGCACGACGGAAAGGGGTGTCCCGCTCACCGCGAGCGCTCCGCAGAATCGACGCTTATGCGAGACACGTATAATCCGAGAAGCCGGGTATCGGCGTTGATCGCCAGATCGCGGGGCGCGATCGCATCCGGCAGCTCAATGTCGATCCGAAGAGGACGCATATTGTAGACAAGATCGAACGGAATCCGCAGCGTCTTCTCTCGATCGCGTTCGTTCCATCTCAGCACAAATCCACCGATGGTGGCGCCGTTGGCTTTGACGATCGCCCGCTGAGACGGGTGCTTGGAAGAAAGAAGGGCCCCGTTGCCGCCAAACAGAATCCTGAGCCGAAGATCGCCGGGTGTCTCGAGAATCGGTTTGATAGTCAAGGAAGCATGCTTTCCGATTGTCCAAACCGCCGGCGCGGCACGAGTCTCCCAGCCGCTCATTTGGATGCTGGGCGGCGGCGGGCGCTGGCTCAGGAACGGTCTGCCGGTCAGGTAGGGGATCGGGCCCAGCTGGCCAAGCGGATGCGTTTTCCATTTCAGCGGAAGAGCCAGAAAATCAGCGAACCTGGTGTTGCTGGGTATTTGGGCCTGCCACATGGACAACATCAGAAAAAGATTGAGGGCAATGAGGGCGGCGATGACCAGGGCTACAGCGCTGTGACCAACACGAACACCAACCCACGCGAATGCGTGCCCCAGCGGCAATGCGATGAGGGGCATCATGTCGACAAAGGGGCGGGACCCGAAACCGCCACCACCAAATGACCAAGTCCACCAGCTTGAGCAGATGTAGATTTCGAGGGCCAGGACGCCGCCGATGCCAATCGCCAGCCATTTGTCTTTCCTGGCCAGCAATCCAAGGCCGAACGGGACGATCGCCATCATCGGCGTCCAGAAGACTAGCCCATGATTCGGACTGAACAGAATATTGAGAATGTGCGGATTGAGCCAGTTGAAGTGCTCCGATCCATACGAATTCAGGATCAGGTGTCCGGTCACGGCGTGCCAATAGGCGAGTTGCGGGCCGAACACGAAGACAAACGAAACGAGGCCTGTGCCGAGCTCGCGACAAAAGCGTCTGGTATCGCGGGACCGTGACCACTGCTCGCAGACGCAGGCTATGGGCAACAGAGCCGCGATCACATTCGGCACGCGCGTCAGCGCGATCAGTCCCGTAATTGCACCCATCGCCGTTGCGGCCAGCCATTGCGGCGCAGCCTTCCGGCTGCTTCGCTCGCGATAGAAATCGATGGCAGTCAGCAACGCGCTGAGGAGACAATAGGAGTAGATGTGCGAGAATTGATCGTAGGTGCCGTAGTGAAACACGCCCGTGGCGAAAACAATTGCCGAGATTGTGAGTATTGAATCGACAAGCGAGAAGCGGCGCAGCAGAAAGCGGCAGAGAAGCAGCGTGCCCAGGCTCAGATACGCGATCCCGGACAGCACATTCGCCATCTGATAGGGCACAGAATATCCATTCGGAGCCCAGCCGAGCAGGTTTGAAGTGATGTGGGCGGCCAGGAAGAACGGAGTTTGCAGAAGGGCCGTTCCGATCGTGTATTTCTGCAAAAGCTTTCCGGTACCTGGATAGGTCCACAATCCGTCCCACGCATAAGGAAGGGGATGGCTGCCGACCACGGTCCATTCGAACGCCTTCGGCGTCCTCATGGTCAGATCGTGGTCGATAAATATGGCCGGGAGATAGGAATAATAGCCGAAACCGTCGGAACGGATTGGCGGCCCATACACGACGCAACTGCTGTAAATGTAAAGGCAAGCGAGAAGCGCGAGCAGGAAAAGGGCTGCCGCGCTGATTGCGGGCCAGAACCAGGGGGAAGCGCGAAGCCGGCGCGCCGTGGAAATGGATCGCCGCGTGGCCGCGGGCATGCGGAAGTCGAAATCCGCCGCAAGACCGGACGAGGCAGAAACCGCCGCCGCTCGACCGTTGATCGGCGGTTGCGAGCTCATCGTTCAGCCACGATCCGCAATCTGTGAAGGTAGAGCGCGAGGAGACGCGGGTCGCCGTTGACCCCGAGATCGTTGGGAGCCGCCGCATCCGGCAATTCGAAGCGGATCACGTTCAATTTCCCGCTGCGCAATAGACCTGGAGCTATCTCAAGGCTCGCCCGTGCAAGTGTCCTTGCGGAGCGGAACGTCAGAACGCCGATGCTCTGCCCATTGACGGAAACGAACGCCCGCTGGACCGGATGAAGTTTCGTCACGTTGACGTTTGACACCACGAGTTCGAGTCTCGTGGGCTCGTTCGGAATATCGCCGAGCCTGAAATAGATCGCGGCCGCGTGATCCGTGGACCATCGTCCCCAGCCGGGTTTCCAATCGAAATTCTCGAGCAGCATGGATTTGGGTGTCTGTTCCTCGGCGCGCAACTCGCCGCCCAATTGATAGATCGGACCGATTGCGGCCGCGAGCGTCTGGGATTGCCGCGAGCGCGAAGGATCGTATGTGCAGAGATTAAATCCGTCCACGCGGCGGCAGTAGTGGAGCAGGGGCTTCTGATCGAGGACGGCGAGCGCCAGTCGGTCGCTGAGAATGTACGCCGTATCCTTCTGCAGGCCGTCTCTCAACATCTGCTCGGGCGTTCGGACACAATCGACAGCAAGGGTTTTGGGGGAAATCCTGGCGACGTAGACGCTGTTAAGCGTCATCCCGTTGCGGGCCACAAGTCGCGCAAAGGCGGGCCACTCATCGAGGCCTCCCGGAGTCGCATCCGGCCCGCACTGCAGTGCGGGCAAGATTATGAGATGCTTGTGCGCTCCCGCGAGTTGCGCCCAATCGTTCGACGGCAGAACACGACCATGAACTTCGCGCGCCTTCGCCGAAATACCGTTCCTCAGGGGAAGTAGATCGAAATATTGCAGCAGCAGCGCGGACGCGAGAAGGAGACGTCGCGCGGTACGCGAGGAAATCGTCATCGCCGTGCCTGCGATGGCCGCGAGAATCAGCAGATAGTGGACCGGCCAGAACAATCGCGCCGATGCACGGAACGAGGCCAGGAGATTGAACACAAATTTCGGCAGCGGGACGGTCAAGAGCACGACGTTGGCGAATGTCACCTTCGTGGAGATCGCAAGAAGGATCAGCACCACCGAAACTGCGGCAAGAGGCCTCACAGGCTCCGACCACACCTCCCTGAGGATCTGCGGCTTTCGCGCCAGCATCACGAGCAGAAGAAAGAGTATTCCAAGCCCGAGATAGTTGTAGCTTTCGTATGCTTGGCCCCCGACCGTCGGAAAGGTCCTGATCAGCAGGGAATCAGCTTGCGGATTGATCGGAGCGACAAGGTTTAGCGAGTAGGCGGTATAGCCGTCGCCGGCAAGCTGCATATCGCCGATGACGATGAATCCAAACAACACAAAGGCGGCGAAGGTCGCGAGAACCATGCCACCCGCCCACGCGAGATAACGGACTCTCAGCGTGGCCCGAACGCGGGAATCGGCTGCTGACGGCCCGGCGACCAGGCTTAGCTCTTCCCTGTAGGCTCTAAAGATTGCGGCGGCGCCGATGGCGTTCGCCATCAAGGCTATGTAAGGAGTGATTGACGCCGCGAGAGCCGCCAAGATGACAAACGGAGCAACGCGCTGCCGGATCGATCCGCGGACACCGGGCCTGAAATAGTAATAAAGGCAGGCGACGATAACCCAGTGTGTGGAATGTGGGAAATGACCGCTAAGCCTCTCCGTCAGAATGGGTGACAGCAGGAAGAAGGCCGCGCCGACCGTTGTCAGTACGCGATCGTCCTTGGCGAAGAGGGAGACAAGCCTCAGTCCGAAATAGGCCTGAAGCACGTAGCACGAGACGGCATAAAGTCCGAGATATTGGAAGTTGGCTGGCAGGAGTGGTGAGAAGAGATGGAAGATCACGCCGGCAAGCGGGATGAAGTCCAGATAGGAAGCGGTGACGCCGGTCGGATAGTCGAGATGGCTGATCCATGTCGGCGGAAAGTGCCAGATCGACTCGTGCCGCAGAAATTCCCAGCCGATCTCGTATTGCGCGGGATCTCCCGACAGCCAGGAGAGATTGACTGGATCGATCTCGCGCCAGCCGATCAGCAGCCACACGTCCAGCGCTCCAGCAATCAGGGCAATCAGGGAGTATAGGAGCCAATCGGGAATGCGGGAGATTGCCCTCGCGAAGTGCGGGAGAGCCCCGAGCCGAGATCGCCTGATTCGAAACCGTGGGACAGACTCTCTAACTGAGGCCCACACGTTAGAATCGATCGCGAAGTCTGAAGAGAAAGGCTCCGCCGCTCATCGCAAATCCCAGCGCGTGCGGAACAGAAGATCGCACAGGCCCGGGCTGCCGAAGCCGTCGCTGAAGCTCACCCTCGCGCGGCGATGATGTTCGCCATGAGCGTGGCTTGAGATGAGAGACGGAGGAATATGGTGCAAAAGCCGCGACCAGCGCGACGCGGTTGCCTTTTTGATGGCGGCCGCGAAATCGTAACCCGAATGTTCGTATAGTCCGCCAACCGCGCCGAGAGAGGCGACCAGAAGCTGAAAACGCAAGTCGGACGTGCCCCCGCCGATGAGAATAAGCGGGATAAGATAAGGACAGACAATCGTCAAAAAGAAATCCGGCACCGTCATGTAACAGGCGCTGATGCTGCTCGAGGCCCTCGTCGAGTGGTGAAGGTTGTGGCCCAGCCAGCGAAAACGCGGATTGTGCAACAGGCCGCGATGGGCGCCATATTGAATGACGTCATGGCCGATCGTCATGAGGACGAGCGCGGCAAACGCAAAGCCGATGCCTATGTGCGGCGCGCCCACAAAAGCGATACCAAACCTTTCGCAGAGCCACATGGCCGGCAGCAGAATGAAAATCTGGTTGAACAATACGCGGGGCAGAAAATCAGCATAGGCAAGGCGGTCATTGTCGCGCAGCTTGAAGCGCTGGAATGCGCCGGTGCGGTCGCACCAGGCAAAACCCAGACCCACCGCGTGGAACACGATCATGTGTCCGGTCCAGACGACCAGCGAAAGGGGGAGCAAATTCAGCAATTCCAGGAAATGGGGCAGCGGCATCGGAAAGGCCATATGGTCCGTCGATTCCCTCTTTGCCGCGTTGCCGCCGCAGTCAAACTGTCCCGCCGAACGCAATCATAGCATTGGCCGGGCAGATGTTGCAATTTGCCGCGTTCCTGTTTTCAACCTACTTGACGGCCTTATCGGGCTGCGTCCCGAGGATCTCATCCCACCAGGGGGCGCTCACGCCGAACCAGGACGACTCGTCGCGGAAATGATGATGCATGTGCCGGTGCCGCAGCAGCCGGCCGAGCCATGTGCGGGGCCGGCCATGATGGACATGAAAATGCAACATATCGTAACCGACATAGCCGCCGATGAAACCGGCCAGCACCGGCATGACCAGTTCCGGACCACACACAAGTCTGAGGACCGCAAAGGCCGCCACAATAATCGGGACGCTCATCAATGGCGGCATTACCAGTCGAAGCGGATCGCCCGGATATTCGTGATGGACGCCATGAAGCAGGAATTGGACGCGCCTGCCGGAATCTGTCTGCGGGCGATAGTGGAAGAGGAACCGGTGCCCGAAATATTCCACCAGCGTCCATGCCACATAGCCGGCAAGCGCACCGGCAATCACGCTGCGCACGGACATTGAGCGCAGGGCCAGCCACACCAGAAACAATGCGATCGGAGAATAGAGGAACAGCGGAACAAGATGATTCACGCGGGAAAGCCAGTCGAGCAGGGGATTGCGGAACAGGCGCGGTGAGGCCTCACAGCCACTGTCCATCCCGGCATCGCCATCGGCCAGATCGTTCATTGTTCTCGTTCGCCCTTCCAGGCCCAATCGGCCACATTCCTTTGTCCTGCTTATTCGAATCGCCTGCCCCGGGCAATTCGAGACTGGCGCCAGACGGCTCGCATCGGCTTATATTGGGGCCGCGCAAGGGGTTGGAGCCTGCGCGGGCGTTCCGGCCTGGCGGCCATCTGTCGATCCAAGGTTAAGTGGAGCAACGCGATGAAGGCGCTGACACTTACCGCAATTGTGCTGGCGATCGCAGCGTCCGCGGCGCGCGCCGACAATATCGGGGGGACGGGGCGGATCGAGCCCGAAGGAGGGGTGGTCGTTCTCGGCGGCGTCCAGGGCGCGAAGATACTCTCGATCTCTGTGCATCCCGGCCAGATGGTCAGACGCGGCGATCTCCTGATGACGCTGGACGACCGCGAGGAGCGCGACAACGAGAAGATCGCCGAGCTTGCGCTCGCCCAGGCGCAAAAGGACGCTGCGCAAAGCCTGGCGGCGGAGCTGGTCGCGGTTCGCATCGCCGATGAGCATTGGCAACGCGCTTCGCGGGACGCGGAGAACTATCGCGCGCTCGGTCCCGATGCGACATCGGAGAAGATGATTGCCGACAATGAGCAGGCGGCAAACGAGGCGCGCCTGCAGCTCGGCGTCGAACGGAAAAGGGAAGGTCAGATTCGCGCCGACAATGCCGCCAGCATCCTGAGCGCGACGAAACGCCTCGAGATCGAGCAGCAAAAGCTCGCCCAATATCGTGTCGCCGCGCCCAGCAACGGCACGATCTTGCGCATCGACCAGCATGTCGGGGAAACGCTGACCGGCGGTCCGGCGATCGAGATGGGCGACATCCGCACCATGTACGTCGTCTGCCAGGCGTTTCAGGGCGATCTGCTGAAGCTCCGCCCTGGCATGCGTGCGACGATCAAGAGCAGCGCTTTCGAAAGACCGCTGAAGGGGACAGTCGACAATGTTGGCCGGCTCGTCGATACCAAAGCACAGCTGGGCGACGTCCGAATCAAGCTCGACGATCCCCGCGTCGCCAGCAAGGTCGTCGACATGGAAGTGGAAGTGGAGATTGCCCGCTAGTGCGTGGCGCCGCCAAAAGGCTGCTTGAAGCGGGCAGGGCGGTGTTCTCGCTTTCGAGCGCCGTTCCCGGGGTCGCCTGCTTCGCGGTCGCCGGCTCGAATCTGCTGCAGCACCGCCTGCGTCTGCTCGCCGCCCTGTCCGGCGTCGCGGTCGCGCTGTTCCTGCTGACGATGCAGATTTCGGTACTCGATGCCGCACGCGCCAAGGTCACCCAGCTCTACGATGATTTCAATTTCGATCTCGCGGCCGTGCCGGATACGTACCAATTTCTGCTCAACTTCGAGACCATCGACCGTGTGGTGCTCGACCAGGCGCGGGCGACGGGTGAAATCCCGCGGGCGTTCGGACTGAACGTGGATGTCGTGCACTGGATGCAATGGCCGTCGAAGAAGCTCGCCTATCTCTACCTGATCGGTCTCGACGATCCGGGAACCTTCGTGCGCGATCCCGTCATCCGGAGCGGCATGAAATCGCTGGTCTCCTCGCATTCCCTGCTGATGGACTCCTATTCGGAGCCCGACATCGGTCCGCTCGCGACGGGCACCACGGCCAAGATCGGCGACGAGCAGGTCTCAATTGCCGGTCATTTCCGGCTTGGGCTTTTCTTCTATGGGGAAGGGAGCGCCATCGTGCGCAACACCGATTTTCCGCGCCTTGCCGGACGGGACTCCAGCAAGGTCAGCATCGGGCTGTTCCAGCTGCGCCCTGGCGTCGACCCGCAAAAGGCAAAGGCGGATCTGAAGGCGATCGTTCCGGAGCACACGCTGGTCTTCACACGAAGCGAACTGCTTCAGCAGGAGCGCGATTATTTTCTCACCGTCAGGCCGGTCGGCATCATGATCTATATCAGCATGCTGATCGCCTGCCTCGTCGGAGGCGTGATCATCGTGCAGGTTCTTTCGACGGAGGTTTCCAATAGGATGAAGGAGTATGCCGTGCTGAAGGCCATGGGCTCGGCGCCCGCTTTCGTATATGGCATCGGCGTTGCGCAGGCCGTGCTTCTTGGTTTGGGCGGTCTGCTGCCCGCTTTGTTCGTAGGCGCGCTCGTGCTGTGGTTCATTCAGGACCGCACGCATCTGGAAGCCGCGTTGGGCGCAGTCGTGTTCGGGAAGATGCTGGCGATCACGCTTGCGGCCGCGCTCGGCGCGGCCGCAGTGGTCGTGGGCCGCGTGCACCGCGCGGATCCGGCGGCGCTCTACTGATGCCGCCGCAATTCGGCCTCGGCCTGCGTCTTCTGGTCTACAACCGGCTGAGGCTGCTCATTGCCTCCGCCAGCGTCGCCATGGGCGTGGTCGTTATCTTTGTCGAACTTGGATTGCTGTTCGGCATGCTAGATGCACAGGCGCTCATCGCCAATCTGGTCCGCGGCGATCTTCTGGTCATGAACATTGCCCGGATCAATCTGCATCGTTGGGACAAGCTCTATCCCGTGAGAATCGATCAGGCGGCGGCTGTGCCCGGAGTGGCGCGGGTGACGCCGGTCTATGAAGATCACGTGGGCATGCAGGATCCCGACGACAAGCGGGTTCGCCGCATCATCCTCTATGCCTTCCCCCCGGATGACATTCCGTTCAGGCTCGACGATCCGGCGAGCATCACGCACGCGCTGAAGGTTTCGCACGGTTTTCTCTACGACCGTCTCTCCCGCCCGATTTTCGGCAAATTTCAGGCAGGTGATGACATCAAGCTCGACACCGTCCCTGCGCGTGTCGGCGGATATGTCAATATCGGTGTGGATATCGTCAATGACGGGAACATCCTCATCAGCAAGGGCGACTGGCTTGCGCGCTCGCCGGATGCAAAGCCGATCATGGGCGTGATCCATCTCAAGCCCGGCGTACCGGTCGAGGAGGCGCGGAGAGCCATCCTCGCGGCTCTGCCGGCCGACGTCTCCGTGCTCACGCCCGCCGAAACCGCGAGGCGCGAAAGCATGTACACGCTGCGCTCGGCGCCCGTCGGTATCCTGTTCCTCGTTGGCATGCTGGCAGGCTTGGTCATCGGCACGATCAACTGCTATCAGGTCCTGTACAACGAGATCAGCGACCGTCTTCCCCAATTTGCCACGCTCAAGGCCATGGGTTTCTCCAACCGGTTTCTTCGCGGTGTGATTCTCGAACAGGCCGTCGTTCTGTCGTTGACGGGATTTGTGACCGGCATGATCGTGTCCTGGCTCGCCGACTGGTATATCGCCTCGCAATCGATGCTCCCCATACGGATTACAGGTCCGTCGGGCTTCATCGTCTGCAGCCTCACCTTTGCAATGTGCATGGTCGCAGGGCTGATCGCCATCAGGCGGGTGGCCGTGGCGGATCCGGCTGCATTGTATTGATAGCGCGATGAACGAGCCGCTCGGATTTCCGTCGCGGTCAACACGCGGATCTGCACCTGCGGTGATTGCGCGCCAGGTGAATTTTGCCTTCGACGCGGGTTCGGCGCGCAAGCAGGTCCTCTTCGATATCGATTTCGTTCTCGATCGCGGCGAGTTCGTGATCCTCACCGGACCGTCCGGCGCCGGCAAGACCACACTGATGACACTTATCGGCGCCCTTCGCTCGCTGCAGTCGGGAAGCATCAGCGTGCTCGATACGGAACTTGCAGGCCTTAAGGCGGAAGGTCAGCGGGAGATCCGCCGCAAGATCGGGTTCATCTTCCAGGATCACAATCTGTTCGACGCTCTGACGGCCTTCCAGACGCTGTCGCTTGCGATGACGCTCGCCGGGCGGCGTCAGTCGCGAAGCGAAGCGCGCACGCTGGCCGTAACGCTTCTGTCGAAACTCTCTATGGAGCCGCAGATCGACTCCAGGCCCCGCCAGATGTCCACCGGCCAGAAGCAGCGCGTCGCCATCGCCCGTGCGCTCATCAACGAGCCGCCTATCATCATTGCCGACGAACCCACAGCGGCTCTCGATGCGGACACGGCGGCGCTTGTGATCGAACTGCTCAGGCAGCTTGTTGGAACGGCGGGGACTTCGGTCCTCATGGTCACGCATGACCGCCGCATCTTCTCGGCCGCGAACCGGATATTGACCATGGTCGACGGTCGCATCACCGCGTCGCGATGAGGGGCTCGATGAACGAAGCTCTTCGACCGCCGGGCCGGTGTTTCGCGATGCCGAATCTTGCGCTCGCCGCATTTCTCGCGATCGGTGTTTCAACCTCTTCATCTGCGGACAATACGGCGACCGTCAGTCTGACGGATTCCATCCGTGGCGTTCTCAGAACCGACAATGATGCGATCCGTCTGCAGGACGAGAAGGTGAAGACCGCGTCGGCCAATGTGAAGCAGGCGGCAGGCGCATTCGATTGGACGGCGCAGACGCAGGGCGGCTGGCAGGAACTCTATGTGCCCCGGGCGCTGTCTGGCGTGGTGCCCGGAAAAGCAGTGCTGACCAACAACACCGACACCCTCAACGCTCTTTACTACTCAGCGAGCATCGGCCGCGAATTCCGCAACGGCATCCAGGTCGCGCCGGGCGTCACGGCCTATCCGAGCACGGGCGGCGCAACCACCGCGCAGACTTTCGGCCTGACGGTGCTGCGTCCGAGCCTTGGCCTTCGGATACCGCTCCTGCAGGGGCTTGGCGAAGAAGCGGCGGATGCCGCAGAGCTTTCGGCCAAGGCCACGCTCACCGGCACACGCTTTGATCGGGATTTTGCAATCACCCACACCGTGCACGACATGGTCCAGACCTACTGGCGATGCCTCGCCGCCGATCAGATTGCGCAAATCTCGGCGCAATCGGTGCGCGACGGCGACGAATATTACTCGACGTTGAAGAGGCAGGTCGAACGCGGGCTGCTGGAGCCCACGGTTGCGCAGCGAAGCGTCGCCGGAAACGTCACGCGCACGATTACTCTTGATCAGAACCAGGACGCAGCACGATCCTGCCACCGCGATCTGGCGCTTGCGACCACCGGGGAAGCGATCGGAACGGCGCCGGAGCCGGCCGGCGAGATGCCGAGCCCGGCGGGCGTTGATTCTGCCGTGGCCGGCCTGAACGAGGCCGCGCTGGCCGACATGGCCCTCGACAACCGGTCGGATCTGAAAGCTGCGCGCGAATACATCGCCGCGGCACTCGCGGCACGCGAGGGCACCGAGAACGGCACGTCGCCAACGCTGAGCCTTCAGATCGATCCTACGCGCGCGATCGTGGTCTATTCGCAAGCTCTTGAGAACAACGCAGCCGAAGGAAAAGACGCGGTGGCCCTTTCGAGTCAAAGACAGGCACAGATCGCGCTGCACCAGCTTGAAAGTCAGGTAAAGGTGAACATCGGAGATGCGGTGCGCAACATTCGTTCCGCTCTCGCCGAGTGGAAGGCGGCGAGCGATGCAGAGCAGAAGACCAAAAAGGTCGTCTCAGACGCCGCAAAGCGCGCAAGGTACGGCGTGACCGATCGCAGCGATCTACTCGCAGCGAGAGACCAATTGACCCAGATTCAGACACAGGTGGTCAACGCCCGACTGCAGTTCGCCGCCGGTGTCACTTCGTTGCGTCTTGAAACGGGCACGGTGCATGCCGAACAGGAAACTCCGGCGGAAAGTGCCGCCAAGTTCTCCACTCTGCCGACGTCAGGCTAAAGCGCTCCCCGGGCCAGCGAACAGCGCGCTTCAGTTGACCGCGGATATCACGCGCAGGCATCTGCCCGCGGGCGGGTCGAAATGATCGAGATGGGGAACGACCTCGCCAGCTCCGCCTTCACAGGCCAGCCACCTGAAATCATGTTTTACGTCCCGCTCCGCCAGGCTGCGGTCGCCGACCAACGCACTAAACCCGCTTGCAGCTACGCTCCCGGACACGCTGGTGAGATGGCAGGAGGTAAGAGGATTGACATCGCTCATCTCGCAATAGGCAAACTGCAACGGGCTGGTGCAGCGATTTTGAAATCCCCAATACTGCCCGTTGCTGGTAACTTGCAGACAGTCGGATCGGCCCGCCGAACCTTGCGCCTGCGCTGACGGAGCCGCGAGCGGTTGCGCTGGCGCCGAGACTGTATCGATCGCAAAATTGATCTCCTGGACATGCGCCGGGCGTGCTTCGGAATCGAAGCGGGTATCAATGGTGTGCACGAACGAAGTTCTGACGGGCACCGTCTGCAGGTCATCAGTTTCTTCATCCGGCAAGGAGGGCGCGTCCGCCAACAGGGACGAATGCACTGTGGTCAGGCCTGAAGCGGCGACGCCGCCGGACCGGGCACCGCCACATCCCGGGGTCGACAGGCGAGCTGTTCCGTGCAGCTTTTTTGGCGGCGGCGGAGGGGCCACGCCAAGCCGGGTCGCATACTCCAAAACGGCCGCTTCGCGCTCATCCTTGGTGAACACGTGTCCCTGGGGATACCAGGCCCGGCACGTCATGGTTCCGTCGGCAGCCTGTGCTGCCATCATCATTCCGCCTTCGGAGGTCGGTCTTAGCGTCTCAGTCTGTCCATCTGTGTAGTCGATTTCGACCTCGCTACTGCTCGCCCTGAACAGGCCGATTGCCGCGGAATCGTTCGAGACCGTGCCGATGCGGTCGTTCATGAGGGCGAAAGTGATTTCGAGCGAAGTTCCGTTCGGCGAAGTCACCACGCGTGTCAGGCCGCCTTCCGTTTCTTTGAGATCGAAGGTCGATCCATCCACGGAGACCAGCGTCTTTCCAAGGAGCGGGCGCAGAGGCAGCAAGCTGGCCTGCGATGGCACGGCCGTGTTGTCGGCCTTTGGCGGGAACGACGGTGCGGCGGAAGCGACATGGGTCGGCGGCGATGAGTTCTCGCCAACGGTTGCCGGCTGGACGGCGGACTGGCCAGGTGCGTGCGCCGGCTTCTCGGTGGCGGGCGTCCCGCCCGGCACCCCACCGGACAAAACCACGGGCGCCGCGCCTTCATTTGGCGCGCCGCCTGCTGCTGGCTGGGCAGCCTGGGTTTGTGGCACGCCGTCCAGCTCACCGCCTGTCCACTTTCCTTCGAGCTTGTCGCCGCTCGCGGAAGAGAACGTTCCTTCGCCGTCGAACAACCCGTTGGACTGGTTGCCGTCATATTTCGAACCGTCCGCCCAAACCGCCCACACGTGGCCGGGCTGAAGGACGCCACCGGTAAAAGTGCTTGTGACAGTTTGGATGAACAGGCCGCGTCTCAGGAAAGTCAATGTTCCTGTGCCCGTCACGAGTCCGCCAGGGCAATATCCCGGCCACGCTATGCTGTCGCCGGAATTGAAATTAATGTCGAGCGCCTGGCATCGCGTGCGGGGGTCCGCAATCCATTGCTGCTGCCGTTGCTGTATGCCTGGCAATTCTTCCGCACCGTGGGGCGCCAATGATCCTGTCGCCGAAGCACGTGCCATCGCGGTACCGCCCAACACGATACACAGACAAAGCATCGCTTTTTCAGCCCACGCCATATTCTTCGCTCCTGCGCGAAACCCAACTCCGCGTTATGGTTTGACACTTCATTATGAAAAGATCATTTACAAATTAATCCTGATGCGTTCGCTAACGAACGCTTTCGCGCTTGTCTCGGCTTCGCTGCGGTACGGGCGCAGGTCCTACGTCCGACGCAGGTGCGCGGATCAGGGATGTTCAGGCCACGCCGGGCCTTCGATCGGAAATGCCGAGCGGAGCGGGGTACCAGCGCTGCCAGAGTCTGCGGCAACGCAGCCGAAATCCGTCAAGATACAGATACACCACCGGCGTGGTGAAAAGGGTGAGAAGCTGGCTCACCATCAATCCGCCCACGATGGATATGCCGAGCGACTGGCTGAAGCCCGACCCCAAGCCAAGCGCGAGGGGCAATGATCCCAATATGGCGGCGAATGTGGTCATCATGATGGGCCGGAAGCGCATCAGGCAGGCCTTGTGGATCGCGTCGCGCGACGACAGCCCCTCGCTCCGTTCGGCATCGAGCGCGAAGTCGATCATCANNTTGACGATGCCGATCAGCAGAAGCACGCCGATCAGCGCAAGCAGCGTGAATTCCGTGCCCGTGACCAGGAGGGCGAGCAGTGCGCCGACGCCCGCCGAGGGCAGCGTGGAAAGTATCGTCAGCGGATGAACGTAACTCTCGTAGAGAATTCCAAGAACGATGTAGACGGCAAAGACAGCCGCGAGAATGAGAAGCGGCTCGTCGCTCATCGAGTTCTGGTAGACCTGCGCATTTCCGGCAAATCCGCCATGAATCGAGGCAGGCACGCGCAGATCGAGCATCGTGCGCTCGATCGCAGCGACCGCGCTCTGCAGCGAACCGCGGTCGGGAAGGTTGAAGGAAAACGTCGTCGCGACAAAGGGCCCCTGATGATTCACGGACAGCGGCGTATTGCCCCGTCCGAAATGGCTGAACGCCGCCAGCGGCACCATCGTTTCCTGTGTCGTGCTGACGGCGGCGCCGGTCGAGGCGCTTCCGCGGCCGCTGTTTGCCAGTGCATTCATCGATTGATTGCGCACGACGTCGGCCGCGATCTGGGCGGCGGTGGGCGCCGCCGAGTTGCCGATGACCGCCGTACCCGCGACGGCGCCGGTTGCCTGCG
Organism: Alphaproteobacteria bacterium; assembly: GCA_003131925.1. GTDB lineage: Bacteria > Pseudomonadota > Alphaproteobacteria > Micropepsales > Micropepsaceae > Rhizomicrobium. The sequence goes on from PKWC01000233.1 coordinate 44,467, forward strand.
TCCCGCTCGCATTGCCGCCTGACGTGCTCACATAGATATCGTCGAGCGTGGCGGGGCTCTGCCAGAACTCCGGCGCGACGCCCATCACCACGTGATACTGGTTGAGATCGTTGTAGATTGTGGACACCTGGCGCTGGCCGAAGGCGTCATACAGTGTGTTGTCGATCAGATTCGGCGTAATGCCGAGCCGCGACGCGGTCAACCGATCGATGACGATATGCTCCTCCCAGCCGTCGTTCTGCTGGTCGGTCGCGACGTTGCGCAGCGCGGGAATCGTCTTGAGCCTGGCGACCAGCTTGTTGGTCCAGGTGTTCAACTCGTCGGAGCTCGGATCTTCGAGGCTGTACTGATACTGCGTGCGGCTCACGCGATCTTCGACCGTGAGATCCTGCACCGGCTGCAGGTACAGCGTAAGGCCGTTGGCGGCCAGCAACTTCGGCTGCAGGCGGTTGATGACAGTCGAGATATCGACCTTGCGCACGTCGAGCGGCTTAAGGTTGATCAGGATGCGTCCGCTGTTGACGGTGGTGTTGGTGCCGTCGATGCCGACGAACGACGACAGGCTCTCGACCGCCGGATCCTGCAAAATAATCCGCGCCAGATCCTGCTGCCCGCGCGCCATCGCGGCGAACGATACATTCTGCGGCGCTTCGGAAACGCCCTGGATGACGCCGGTGTCCTGCACCGGGAAAAATCCCTTGGGCACGACGATGTAGAGCAGGATCGTCAGCACCAGCGTGCCGATCGCGACCATCAGGGTTTCCCATTCGTGCTCGAGAACCCATTCGAGGGTGCGGCCGTAAAACGCGATGGTGTCTTCGAATACTTTTTCGGACTTGCGATAGAACCAGGTCTGCTGATCCTTGGGCGTGTGGCGGAGCAGCTTCGCGCTCATCATTGGTGTGAGCGTCAGCGAGACGACCGCCGACACCAGAATGGTCACCGCCAGCGTCACCGCGAACTCGCGGAACA
>PKWC01000069.1 GCA_003131925.1 Alphaproteobacteria bacterium
CCCCCTTTTGCCAGCCGTTCGTCGCCGAACAGCCCCAGCCCCATTTCCATGGCCATCTCCCGCAAGCGAATCACGCCGATAGGGAGTCAGCTTCTCGGCCGCGCAGCAAGCTCGACGAGATGTGTGAATATCGTAGCCTCGTGGGAGAGGGATGCAGATACGTGCGTCGATTTCTGCTTCGGCGCGGGTGAGGGGCCTTCGACCTATTCTAGCGTCCGAGAACCGGGGTCCGGCTCGCATCAGCGCTCGTCGCGCCCACTGGCGCACCGGACAGGATAAAAGTGGGAACTGGCTGCTGATCGCGTTTGCAAGATCCAAAAAGCCGCAGTTCAGCGCGCGTCTTCAAGACGGCGGCCATGACAAAGGATAGCAGCGGCATCATCCGCTGCCTTTGCGCAACGTCAAATGCCGGCCACTGGTTTGTTACCTCACCGGGAAAGAAAGGTGGGCGTTGCGATCTGGCCGATTATCGCCTGTTTTAAGGTCTTGCCGCCTTGGCTGCGCGTGACCTGAGCAGTGTATTCGCCGTCAGTCGTTGTGCTTATCGGCGTGGTCGCGGTGAACCCGGCGATCTCCATTCCCCCAGTGACCGGTCTTTGCGCCGTCCAGGTTAGGTTGTTCAGTCCCGGAACATCGACCGGCGATACCACCGGATATCCCCCCCAGGTGGGGGTCCGGCCGAAATCCTCAGACGAGTACGTCCACCCCGCCGGCGCTTTTGCAGACCCATCGATGAGGCCGGCAAAATTGTAGACGGTCACAAAATCCGAGCCCGGCGTTAGGCTTTCGCCCGGATCCGTCTTGATCGTGAAATGGTAGGTCGCAGACCCGTCGGCATTGTTGTCGACGTGCGTCACGGCAACTTGCAACGCGAGCGCCGGACCAGCGACGAACGTCAGCCCGGAGGCCACCAATAGCGCGGCCCTGAATGTCTTCATCATGCGACCCCCCGTTTGCCGATAGTTTCCGTTTGCTTCGAACGGCGCGCGAAATTTGGCCCCTTGCATTGCAATGAATTCTGCCAATTTGCGTTGATTCGATCGAAAGCAACCGGTGATACTAGCGGCCGCGGGCGATCGCCCGCAATGAGGCCCGGCCCTACAGTTTCGAACCGGATGCAAGCCGCCACCGCACATCGATCGAAGCACAAACAACGGACCGGGACCGCATTCTTACGAAATGAGCGCCACACCGGACAGGATAGAAATGGGACCTGGCGCTAGGTTGTCATTCGCACGGCAACCGTTCAGAACGCCGGGGCATGAATTGTCCTTTACGCGTTTCGCAAGAAGCCGTGCAACACGCCGCTCCTGTCCAGGACTTCTTCCATGAGGGAACTCTCCTCGTCGGCGCTCAGTTCGTTTCATGCCGCTCCGCCTCGCGATTCTGCCCCAACGCACGGGAGACATTCGCAAACCCGACCAAGTTCGTGCGAGAGCTTAGAAACCTAATGTTGCGCCCATGTCGATTCGATCATGCTCCAGCCGGCGGCGCCCTTTTGCAAAGTCACGGTCCAGACGGCGGACTCGACGACTTTCTTTCCCTTTTCCTTGTCGGTGAATTTTGCCGGAAGCACGACATGGGCGCGATCTCCGGTCACAGTGACGTGCCACGGCTTGCCATAGGTGAGGACCCCATCGGTAGAGCCGATCTGCTTGTTGTTGGTATTATTGGCATTCCACCAGTCGGAACATGCCGTCGCTCCCTGCCAGACAAAGGTCCAAACTCATCTACAATGACCGCCTGGGGAGCGCACGCGGCCACGAAAGCCTTCATGTCTGCCTTGTTCTGACTATCGGCCAACTTTTTCACGCTCGCCAGCACATCCGCCTTTTCAGATGCGAGAGCAGGGGCTCCAACCAGTGGTGCGATAGTCGCTGCAACGGCCAACGCCATTATCGCGGCGCGCATGATCATTTCCTTTCCGGGCTGAAGTTCATCGAGGGGTTACGATCTAAGCGCGGCCATCCAGCGTTGTCTGTCAGCCGCCGCCTGTGAACTCCAATCCGACATCGCGCCAACGCTGGTCGTCTCGACTGGCATCTTTGAAATGCATTGAACCCCGCGGGGTTGAGGTGCTCCCCGCCAGCTCTGGAATTCAGTTCTGACTGCCGGATGAACGCGTGTGGGATATTTGTAGGATGCGCCCCGACGAGATCGTCAAATTTTACCAACAAGTCACCGAATTAATGCTGGACAGCTGAGCTGCCTAGAATAGCCTCGGGGGCGGAGAGGTAAGGGACGGCGCCAAGTGTTGACAGCGCCGTCGCCCTTCGCCATCGATCACTTTGGCTGGGGTCCGTCCTATAGATCTCCAAGGAGAACGATAATGGCTACGACAAAACACCCTTCAAGCGAACATCACCACAACGCAGCGGCTCATCATGAAGCTGCGGCACATCATCACCGGCAGGCAGCACATCATCACGATCATGGACGTCACCACGAAGGTAAGGAGCACGCGACAGCGGCCCACGAGCACAGCGGTCATGCCCACAAGCACAGCCACACAGCCCACGAGCATTCGCACAAGTGATCGCTTAGCGTTTTTTCAAGAGTTCGAGCAGTGGCGCCTGTGCGGATTTTCAACGAGCGTGCTCCTTGGTAACTCGCACAAACACCCCATGAGCTTCACAGCTCATGGGGACATTATTCGAGCAGCGCGCACGATACGCCGAAATTTACAATCAGAGTCGGAGTCGAAGGAATTGCAATCATTGGTTGGCAACGAAATACATCCTGGCGCGCCGTACGGGATGATACTGCGAACTGGTCACTCGTAGTCGCCTCGGAAGGTTACAGGCGAAAAAATGCTATCGCCCGTTTCGGACCATCGAGGTCCCCAGTTGTGCGCCCCAACACGCGCGGATAGCGGAATACAGGCTGCGGCACCGTGTGCCCTCCGCTGCGAATGGCATTGAGAACGACATAAGGTCTGCCCTGTCTCCACCAGGCGAGGCGTTGCACCGACGTTGGATCACCGGGCTCGCGGTGGGGCAGCAACTTCTCGCTCGGCGGCGCCACGATTTCGTTACGAAGCGCGAATGCTTCCGCTGTAGCGGGCGCGGAAACGACTGTGCCCTTGCTGTGAAAGCCGAAGATGCTTACCTCACCGCCGTTGTAAGGACCAGTGCGGTGGTTGACAGAAGACCGCGTTGCTCGCTTGTGCGAACTCTTGCTCAGTTCGCGCCATTATTGCGACGATTGAAAAGCCGCATCATTCCGACTGTCTGACGGTGCCATTGGCGTGCCAGCATGGCGGGATACCCGCCTACCGACTCTCCCGGAGCGACATTGCGCATGACGCCGCTTCTTCCTGCGATCCGCGCATGCGCGCCGATGAAGAGGTGGTCGCTCACCGCGGTTTGACCGCCGATCATCACACCGTCGCCGATCACGGTGCTGCCAGCGATGCCAACCTGACCTGCCAGCGCGCAGCCTGCGCCGATCCGAACATTGTGGCCGATCTGCACCAGATTATCGATCGCGGTTCCCGCGCCGATGACGGTGTCGCCTAGCGTGCCTCGATCGATTGCACTGTTCGCACCGATATCGACATCGTCTTCAATGATGACCCGGCCAAGCCGCAACCCGCGCACAAGGCCCGTCGAATTCGGAACGAAGCCAAAGCCCTCGGATCCGATACTCACGCCGACGCCGATATGAACATTTGAGCCGATCAGGGCGTGACTTATCACGGTCGAAGCGCCGATCAGGCAATCATCCCCGATCACGACCCCTCTGCCGAGCACACTATTGCAACCAATGTGACAGCGCATGCCGATAACGACATTCGGACCGACGACCACGCCCGCGTCAATCTGCGAACCGGCGCCGATCGCGGCGCTGGGATCGAGCTGTGCAGTCGGGTTGATCCCGGGCTCGAGCGCAACCGGCGGATAAAAAAGATGACCGATTTGTACGTAAGCCAACCGAGGGAGAGAAACGAGAAGAACGCGGTTGCGGCTGGGATGGCGCTTTGCCAGCTCGTGGCTGGTAATGACGACGCTGGCTCGACTCTTCTCGAATGCGTCCAGATACCGCTTGTCGCAGAATAGGCTGAGATCGCCTTCCTCGGCGCTCTCCAGGCTCTCAACATTCTGGATCATGATTTCGGAATCGGCCAGATTTGGAAGCTGTCCTCCGACGTGACGCGTAAGATAGCCCAGCGAGAGCGGGCCATTGCGGCTGTAAAATCTGGGATCGGTCGTCATTTGGCCCTCGCGGATCCTGTCGTTGCTTAGCGTTCCATCGCACTCGGCCAAAGAGGGACGTCCGCAGAATTCAATCCAAATTCCCCTGAAGACCAACGATCAACGCCGACGCTATCATTCTGCCGGGGTACGCGGAACCCAGCCTCGAAAGATTAATCGGTCTGTTTCGATCGTTGAAATCTTGAGCGGTTATGGACAACGTCGGCGCTTCATGTTTCCGATACGGGCCTGTTCCAGACGGCCCTGAGCGCAATCAAGCGCGAACGCGAAGAGTGCATTCAGCTCCTGAGCCGCCTTGACGCGCACGCACGCACCGCGGTGCCGCCAAGCCCTCTCGAAGCAACAGGCGAAAACTTCTGGCATCCAGTCTGCAACGGTGGTTGCTCGAAGCGCCCAAGCCGCTCAATCGCCGCTATGTGCGCGGGCTTGTCTCGGACATCGTGGTGGATCGCGAAAGAGCCGTCATATCTGGGCCGCGCGCGGCGATCGCCGCGAACGTCACTTCCGGCGATTTCGACGGCAAAGTTCTCACTTCTATATCGGGAGTGGCGCACCGGACAGGATAGAAATGAGAACTGGCGGTTAGTTGTGGTTCGCGCGTCGAAATGTCCACCGCGCCAGAGCTTACGGCTCTGGCCGCCAAGAGGATGGTCTCGCATCTGACATTATGGCTTGAGTTCGTACACGACTCCGCAGCCATAGGCGCAGTTTGCGTTATCGGTCCCGCCAATCTCGGCGGTGCCGTACAGTTTGTCCCGCTTGCCGATGAGCGGCCGGGAGTAGGAAAACGCACCGTCTTTTCCGTCGGTGAAGGTGTGAAGCGTCTTCTCCGCTCCCTTCGCCGAAATCTCGTCCAATGTGCCGCAGCCGTCCGACCCGCAATCGAAATCGCCACCTGCAATCGTGGTGACGAAAAGATTGCCGGATTTGTCCACAGATACGCCGTAGCCTCCGGGTGTGAGGCCGTCGCTTTCTCCCGTGAAGCTGTAGAGCGTGGTCTTGGAGCCGTCCGCTGCCAGTTTGAAAATGGTTCCGCACCCATATGTGGGACAGTTGGTGTAATCTCCGCCGTAATACGTCGGGCCGTAAATTTCCCCATTCTTTCCTGCCGTGAGAGCCAAGCTTGGATTTGCTCCATCGCTTCCGCCCTTGAAGGCGTAGAGGACGGTCAGTGTTCCGGCCGGGGACAATTTGAACACGGTTCCGCAATAGCCGGAATCGCAATCGGAATTGGCCGTACCGCCACTGGCGGCCGCGCCGTACAAGTTTCCTTTCTTGTCCATGAAGACGCCGGAGTAGGGATCCGCCCCGTCGCTCCCGCCCGTAAACGAGTAGAGCACCGTGAATATTCCCTTGGCGGAAACTTTGAACACCGTGCCGCAGCCGACGCCCGAACATCCCGTGCCGCCGAACGGCACGGTCCCGTAGAGATTGCCCTTCTTGTCCATGACCAATGGGGCGTAGGGCTGGGCGCCATCGGCCCCGTCCTGGAAGGCGTAGAGCACCGATTCCGTGCCGTCGCTCGCGAGCTTGTAGACAGTGCCGCAGCCGTTGCCCGAACAGCCCGTGCCGCCGCCTGCGTAAGTGGTGCCGTAGAAATTGCCGGCGCTGTCGGCGATCAGCGACGAATAGGGACTCGCACCATCGGTCGTGCCCTTGAAGGAATAAAGCACGGATTCCGTGCCGTCGCTCGCGAGCTTGAAAACGGTGCCGCAGCCGCCGCCAGTACAACCCGTGCCACCGCCCCCGGCAGTCGTCGCATAATAATTTCCCGTGCCATCCGCGAACAGACTGCTGACCGGGTAAGCGCCATCGCTCCCGCCACCGGCAAACGAATAGAGAGTCTTCAGCTTGGCGGCGTCAGCGCCATTGAAAGGAGCGAGCAGCGTCAACGCAAGCGCGCCAAGTGGAATATACGAGCGAATGCCAAGAAGATGTCGACTCATTCGGAACCCCCGCGCCTATCGACCCTCCAAGTGTCCGGAAGAGTCGCCTGTCTGGGCTCCATAGTGCTACTACCCGCTGCTTCTGGCAAGCGTTCCCGGCCGCGGAGCATCGTCGGCGGGGATCACTTTAGTGCGCGATATTTATGCACCGAACGGGCGCACCGGACAGGATAGAACTGGGAACTGGCTAATTCTCGTACAACGGGCTGCGTGACCCTTCACTCCCGGGCAATCATCTTCCCGGCGATCACTTCGGGGGCGGATTGTCGAGCAGGTACGGCAGGCCGCCATTGATGTTCACATTTTCGCCCCAGATGGACGGATCGAATCCCGCGGGCAGGCCCGATTGTAGTTGCTGCGTGGTCAGGCCGGTGGTGCCCGGATCGTTCGGCGCATAGCCCGCGCCCTGGCTAGGAAAGCGACCCTCTACGGCATCGGCGTCTGCTTCGCCGCTCGCGGGTGTTCCCTATGTCCTATGGAGTAATCCTCCACACCTCCCCGTAATTGTATTTCCCGCCCCCAAAGGTCGTGCCGTAAAGGGCACCGTTCTTGTCTAGGGTAACGCCGCCTTGGGGAAAGCCTCCGTCGCCCTTTTTGTGGCTGAATTGGTGGAGAATGGTCTCCGTCCACACCCCGCCGGATTTTGTGAGTTTGAATGCCGTTCCGTCACCGGCATTGCCGGAGGAGGTCGTCCCATAAAGGCTGCCGGACGGACCCCAGGTGAGCCCCGCGGTTGGCCAATAGCCATCGTTGCTGCCATTCTGAAATGGGAAGGTGTGCAGAACGGTATCAGTCCATTTGCCGGCCGACCGCGAGAGCATGAAGACCACGCCCACATCCCAGGCGCCGCCCGAGCGAGTCGTGCCATAGAGGGCGCCGTTTTTGTCCCTGATCACCGGCCCCCAGGGCTCATAGCCATCGCCGCCGCTGAAGCCGTAGATCACCTTCTCCTTCCACACTCCGCGGGATTTGAACAGCTTGAAGACGGTGCCGTCGCCGCCATTCTCACCGCCGTAGATCGTGGTCCCGTAGAAAGTTTGCGATCCAGCCATGAGGAGCCCGGCATAGGGAAACCACCCGTCGCCGTTTCCCCCGAACGAGTGAAGCAGGGTCTCGGTCCAAACACCGTTGACCTTGCTCAATTCGAACACGGTGCCCGCATTATAGGTGCCGCCGCCATAGGTTGTCCCATACAGGTTGCCGGATTTGTCCATGACGAGATCGCACTCCGGC
>PKWC01000033.1 GCA_003131925.1 Alphaproteobacteria bacterium
TCTTGCCGACGCCGCCCTTCTGATTGAGCAGGGCGACGATCATCTCTTCCCTCCCGGCTTGCGGGCAAAGGGCAATGAGGGCTGGCGGCTTGGATGTTCGGGGGTCGGCGCAGCGGCGGCGGCTTGCTTATCCTCGGATCGCGCCGGCCAACTACAAGAGTTAGATTCTGAGTTAGACTCTAAGTTAAGGCCCGGAATCGCCGTTTCGGGCCAAAGCATTAGCTGCGGTTCGTGCGTGCGAAGTCCCGATAGGGCTGCGTGCGGAATCCCGATACCGTTTGCGTGCGAAGTCCCGAGCGTTTCCACAGCGCTATCCACAGGGACTGTGGATAAGTGGACGGGCAGGATGCGCAGCAGCTCGCGCCGGTCGCCGCGCTCGATGCGCAGGCGATAGCCGGGCAGCGGCTGGCGCGCGGCGATGCGGCGGATCTGGAGCGCGAAATCGGAGACGCGCACCAGGCTTCCGGACTTCTGGTGGAGATGCGCAATCTCGAACAGCCAACCCTTGGGCTGGCGGCCGGCATGCTTGCGGGCGACGCGATAGAGCCAGCGTTCGATGCCGCCGGTCAGCCGGAAATACGTGGGGTCGATGGCGAGGACGAGCGAGCGATCGATGACGCCGCGGTAGAACCAATCGGGAAGTACGAACTCCATGCCCTCGACGCGACCGTCGCGCGTCGTGCATTCCTCCCACTCGTTGATCCAGGAGAACTGGTGCCGCTTCCAATGCTCGCCGTTGCGGATGGTTGTGCGGATGACGGTCGACTGCAGGCGGGCGAGCGCACCTTTCAAGAGCTTGTAGTCGCGGGCGCCCGTCTGCCGTCCGATCGCTGTGAGGAGCTGGTAGGGCGTGAAGCGCAGGAAGCGCGAGGTTTTGAAGCCGAGGTTTTCGGCCTCGACGATCTGGCTCGCCGCCCAGATCAGCACGTCGGCGTCCCAAATGGTCGCCATGCCGTGTTCGGGCACGGCGTAGACCTCGACGCGGACATCGCCGGCCGCGTAGTGGATCGGAGTTGTGCGCCGGGCTTTAGCGAGCGAGAAGAACGGCCGCTCCATCAAGTCGCGCTGATCGCGCGGGCTGGCGTCGCCGGTGGCGACGACGAACGGGTCGAGCTTGCTCCGTTCGCTGGCTGTGATGGGGCGGGGCGACGACATCGACGAGCGCCGCTTCAGCGATGCGCGTGGCCGGCGGCGCGGGCCTCGACGTATCGAGGATCCGACGTCGAGCTGCACGCGGCCTGATCGGCCCAGGCCTCGAGGTCGTCGATGGCGTAGACGACGCGGCCGCCGAGCTTGCGGAAGGTGGGTCCGCTGCCGTGGCAGCGATATTTCTCCAACGTGCGCGGCGAGATGCCGAGGATACGCGCCGCCTCATGGGTTCTGACGTAGCGGGCGGCGAGCTGCGCGGACCTGTCGAGCATGGGAAGCCTCCCTCTTGCCTCGAAGCGCCGCGGCCAAGTCGCGGCATGTCGAGGTCACGGTGGCGGAGAGGCCGGGCGTTGGGGGTGGACGAAGATTTTCAGGAGGGGGCGTCNNGCGTCCCCCTTCACGCGGCAATGAGCGGACGATTGTCCAATTCGTCATGGGCAAGGCGGGGATGAATGGAGGGATAGCGCGCGCTGAAGGCCGGTTGCGTGGCTGGTCAGCCGCCGCGCAGAAGCTTCAGATAGCCGCGTTCGACGAGTGCAATCGAGTCGTGGATCAGACGGTTGGCCGCGCGCCGGGCATGGGAGTCTTTCCACTCGACCGATGGAAGTTGGGCCTGAGCAGAACGCAAAACTTGTTCGGCGATGTCGCGAGGGCTACCGCCCTCCTCGTGAATGTCGAAGGTGTGAAGAAGCTGAACGAGCCGGCGCTTGCGCTGCGTCGTCAGTCGGAGCGCCCGGGGGAGAAGGCCGATGGTTTGGCCGCCCAGCCGGCGTATGAAGCGCGACGCGACATCGAGTCGAAGATCGACCGATGCCGCGCCTAGCGGCAGGAGAATCATGGGGCGCCGAATAGCCAGATCGCTGCAGAGCCGGATGTGAAGCTCGCCCGACCCATCGACGATTACGACCTCCCGGCCCTCGTCATCGGTTCGGTCAGCGACAATCGTGCCGAGTTGGGATGGGGCGAGGGCTACAGGCGCAAACCCGCTCGGCGCCGCATCGAGCAGCAGCGTGCCGGGCGATAGTTCCGGCAGCCAGGTGACGGGTTCGGAGCCGACCGGAATGCTCGGGTCGTGGGCGAAACCGCAACCCCCATCGCCGGGCGAAATCCGCGCGAACGGACTCCGCATCGACATGATCGCGCGCGATCTGGCGCTGGATTTGGGCGTAGTCGCGCCGGTAATCGGCGTTGCGGCGCAGGAATTCGGCGGCGAAGCCGGGGCGTTCGAGGCGATTCAAGTGATCGATCGTCTCCGGCGCGCGCCAATACTCTGTCGGCATGGCGTTTCCTCTCGTCTTGCTCCCCTATTCGGGGAGCTTCAGAGCATCCGAAAACGCAGTCTTTGCGCTAGACCCTATGATTGCATCGCGTGTGACGACAACTCGTACAACAGGCTTGCGGCGGCTCACTGCACCCGTGGCTCGAGCAGGTGATGATAGCCGGTTTCGGTCATCCAGCGGGCGCGCGCCAGGTGGCTCTCATGGACGATCTTGGCGCGGCAGGGCTCTTGCGCTGGATCGACCCCAAAGAGCACCAGCACGACCTCTCGCCAGTCAGCGCCCTCTTCCTCGGCCATCAACAACCGAAGGTATATCGCCAGATGCTGCTCATCATAGGTGTTCACGCGGTCGGTAAGCGGCGGCCGGTCATAGAAAGGCGCCTCGGTCATTGCGATCTTTCCCCCGTCGAGATCAAAGCAATGGAGTAGGGATTCATTTACCGCAAATTTTAACAGACTTCGCGCCCGATTAAGCCAGCGCCGCGATGCTTATGGCGCATCACGTTGCTCAAGTTGACGGTGCAGGAGCGCTCGGAACCAGGAATGAATAGCATAACCCCCGCACGAATCGGAACGATCGTTCCTGGAACGATGATTCCGATATCGGCTCCATCGTTGCCATGGATCTCAAGGAGGTTGTGGCGATCAATCTGCGTCGGTTGCGTCATGCAAAAAGAATGACGCAAGAAGAGTTGGCCGAACGGGCCGGGTTGAGCGCCCGGTACATTGGCGCGATCGAGCGCGCCGACGTGTCGGCGAGCGTCACGGTGCTGGGTCAGGTAGCCGAAGCGCTGGAGGCGGAGGCGGCCGAGTTGGTGCGAGGCCCTCATCGAAAAGGTAACTCGGCGGTCTCGGCCGAGCCTCAAGAATAGCGTCTTCGCGCCGTGCGCCTCTGGGTTCGACCTGGGCCGACGGCGGTCGAGGAACCCTCGCAAAATAGAAGCGATGCCCCGCCCGGACTAGCCGGACGGGGCATTGTAGGCGGGGTCAGTCGCTCCGGCGACCGTTGGGGCGGGACCAGATCAGGCTGTAGCCCTCGCCGTCCTCATCGTCGAACAGGTTGGCGAAGATCGGGGCGGTGAAGCTCGGATCGTCGAGCTTGAGGCCCAGATAGTCGCGGCCCTCGTTGGAGCGCTTGGCCCAGGCGGCGCCGATCTCGACCCGGCCGACATAAACGCGGTGGCTGGGGCTGTTGTCGCCGGAGCGGTTGGTTTCGGGGACGATCCGGACGTTCTTGGCCTGGACCGAGAGGGTGACGATCGCGCCGGTGAATTCGTTCGAGCCGGACTTCTTGAAGGTGCCGATGGTCGCCATGGTAGTTCTCCTTGATCTCTGTTTCCGAGCCCGCACCATTGCGGCCTCGATGGTGATCGAAGGGCCGGAGGCGATCGACGGCGCACCCCGAAGGGGCTCGACAGCAAAGGAGGGGCTTTCTTGTCTCGCGAGGAATGACGGCGCGAGCCGGCAGGGGAAGAAAGTTTTGACGCCGCTGTTGCGCCATAGGCGGTCGAGGCTTTAGCCGGCCTTCGGCCAGATCAGTCCATCGAAGAGGCCGTTCGGTGCGCTCGGCCTGACAGAGCTGACATCAAGGGGAACGTGGCGATTTTCGAGTCACCGCGGAGGTTGGCCGGTGAATTCGACGGTAATCCGGCCCCCGTCCTGGCCACCAACGGATCTCCTGCTTCGGAGACCAAGCTCCGGCTGCACGCCCCGTCACGCGCTTCGTTGGCCATATCCGTAAGACGTCGCCACCTCCGCCATGCCGCCTCAACAACCCGCCACGACGCCCGGTACTCTGCGATTTATCGGGTGAGCTTCGACGCCAGTCGGCCCTCACTCCGCGTTCGACGACGAGGATCGCGAGCATACGGAATGCGTGATCTGGCCCGCCCCAACGGCCGTCGACGTGATGATGTCAGCCCCGCGCTAAGCCCTGTCCGGCTGGTCCGGGCGCGGCCATTCCGGTGAAGCGGACGAACGCCGTGACGCTGACGGCGATTGCGCCGATGACAGCGAAGATCGTCTGCCAGGTGGGTGAAGGCATCGCCATCTGGGCGATTCCATGCGTGGCGCTGTAGCCAGCGACGGTGGCGGGCGCGACATAGAGAAGGATGATCAGGAGCCGAGCCCACGCCCATGGCACAACGGCGAGCGCAAGCTGGCCAAGGCCAAAGGTGACGCCGCCGGCTACAAGACCCACGGCAATGCCGCCGAGCACGCCGGCCCCCGTGTGAAAGGCCCAGATGCCGATCGTCAGACCGGCGAAAAACGGCAACGCAAATACAGCGAGGGTGAACAGCAGCCAGCAGATAAAGCCAATGCCGACGATGACGAGGAGTGGTCCGAAGATGATCATGGCGGTGTACTCCGTGAGATAAAGGTCTGACGGTCGCGCCTTCCACCACCACCACGGCGCGAGCCTGAGTATAGCCGCAAACAGGCGCCAGTGGGAGTGGGAATCCCGCTGGCGCTCTGAGGTTCAGCGTGCGTGGCGGTTGGCCCCTTCATGGTTGGAAGGGATCGAATTCGTGGATGACGGCGGCGGGATCGCCGTCATATTCGGCGGCCAGCATGACGCCGAAGTTGCCAGCGTCAGCATGAAAGACGACGACGCAGACCATGAGAGTGATGGCGAGGTTCCAGCCGTTAGCGAATGCGAGGGCTTGAGACATTGATCCGGCTCCTGTGCTGAGGCGGGGACCATCCCCGCGCGACAGGCGCCCGATGTGTTCGGCCGAGGGCCGCAATCACCGCGAAGGCGAAGACGCAGCGGCGGCACGCTTCGCGTAAGCCGACCCTTTACGGGTTGATGGCGTCAGGTCCTCGGCCGGACCAAGGATCAGCGCTGATAGACGCGGGGTGGCGCTCGCCGGCAGGAGCCGCCACTCAAAGGCCGTCGCGGACAATGCATGGAACCTCGTTGTCCTCACGGTGCGCTGGCCGATCGGCTAAGGTGTGCTTACGAGTCGACATGATAGTTGAGGCATGCGGCATGGCGGAATTCACGGGACGCGACCTGCACCTGGTGAAGAAGGCGCTCGCCATTGCGGTACTGGCGATCGAGCGGCAGCCGGGGCCGTTTCAATCGGTGTCCGATCAGAGCGATATGAAGGCGCTGCTCGACAGCCTGATCGAGAATGATACGGAGTTGGCGCACTATGCTCGCGCGGCCCGGATCGCGGTGACGGGTGAACCGAACTGAAAGGCGGTCTTGCGGAAAGCCGGTGATCCGCCTTTGCGGTTCGACGTCAATACGTATTGAGAAAAGGCGGCGCTCACGCGCCGCCGAACTTCCAGACCGGGATGCCGAGCTTCTTCGCCTTGTCGGCGAGGTTGTCCTGGATGCCGGTGCCAGGGAAGTGCAGGACGCCGATCGGCAGGGTCTCCAGCAATGTGTCGTTGCGCTTGAACGGTGCGGCTTTGGCGTGCTTCGTCCAGTCGGGTTTGAAGGCGATCTGCGTGACCTTGCGGTTGTCGGCCCATTTGGCGGCAATCAGCTCGGCGCCCTTGGGCGATCCGCCGTGCAGCAGCACCATGTCCGGGTGCTTGGCGTGGACCTGATCGAGCTTCGCCCAGACCAGCCGGTGGTCGTTGAAGTCGAGCCCGCCGGTGAGTGCGACCTTCGGACCCGGGGGGAGGAGCACCTGGTTCGCCGCGCGCTTCTTCGCCGCCAGGAAGTCGCGGCTGTCGATCATCGCGGAGGTCAGATTGCGATGGTTGACCTTCGAGCCGTTGCGCGGCCGCCAGGCCGAATGGATGTGATGCTCGAATTGGTCGGCCGCTTGATCGCGCATCAGCTCGAACGCGTTGCGGCGTTCGATGAGCGTCTGGCCTTCCGCCGTCAGGCGTTCCAGCTCAACGGATTTGACCTCGCTGCCGTCCTGTTCCCGTTGCGCGCGTTGCTGGGCCAGCTCGTTGTCGTCGAGTTCGCGTTCGATCCGTTCGATGGCGCGATGGAAGACATTCACCGTCGACCAGAGCAGGTCCTCAAGGTCGGGTTCGAGGCGAGTGTCAGCAAGCGCCACCACGAGGGCGTCGAAGATGTCGGAGATGCTGCCGGCGAGGATGTGCGCTTCGGGAAGCGGCCTGGGATCGGGCTCGTCGTTGAAGGGGCGGTAGCCATAGAGCTGGAGTTCGTGGAGGACCTGGTCGGTCGGGGATGAGCTGTGGTGCGGCTCGAAATCGTCGTCGTGGTTGGTGGTCATCGCGGCTTTCCTTGTCGGATCGGCCGCGCCCATCGCGGCCTTCATGGCGACGAAGGCGGCGGGCGGAACGGACTTGCACCCGCAGCGCAGCGGAGGGCCGAAGCCTCGGCGGAGGACCGAAGGGGGCCGACTATTTTGTCTCGCGATGTAAAGGCGGCTCCGCCGCCGACGGAAAATAGTCGGCCCACAAGGTTGCCGGTCCGGGCCGCTTGCTGCCCGATCGCCCTCTCAGAAGGCCGTGGGCGTGGTCCTCTCCGACGCTGAGGGAAAGCACGACCGCCGACCCTGTGGCGACGACGCCGGCGAACCGCCTCTCATCCCATTCCGGCTAGGCCGCCAGCTCCATGAAGCGGGGGACGTCCTGTGCCGCGATCTGCACCCGGCTGGCCGCTCGAAGCGCGTCGATCCCGAGCAGGCGGAGATCCTCGTTGAAGTCGCCGAGCCGTGGCGAGATCACGATCGCCTCGATCCCGACCTCCTGCGCCCGGTCAACCAATGTCGCCATCGCGCCATCGCCGGCCGGATCGTCGTCGCGGGCGATGTAGAGTCGGCGCAGCGTGTCCGGGAACAGGATGGCGGAAAGATGCGCCGCCGAGAGGGCTGCGACCATCGGCATGTTTGGCAGGACGCATCGAAGCGACAGTATCGTCTCGATACCTTCGCCGGCCGCCATGACCTCGCCCGCCACGCCAAAGCGAACGGCGTGACCGAGAAGATCGCCCATCGCCCGTCGCGGCGTGTCGATCGGCGCCTTGCCGAGTGTCGCCTCGGTGAAGCCGCCGGGGTCGAGCCAAGTGCGATGCGCGCCGGTCAGATGGCCGGAAAGATCGGCGACGGCGGCGATCATCGCCGGCCAGGTCTCGGTCGGGCTTTGCTCGTCCGGCCGATAGTAACAGCGCGGGTGGAAACGCAGGCTTCCGGTTCCGTGCAAAAACGTAATGCCGCGACTACGGAGATACGCCTCTACGAGAGTACGAGAAATCGGCTGCGACATGGCGAACAGTCGCCCTGCCGCCTCCGGCGATCCGGTAGAGGCGCTTGGTGCGCGTGATCGGGGACGATCCGGCTCCGGCTCGGGATGCGGCAAACTGAGGAACGAACGCGCCTCATCGGCGACGTCCTTGAAGTCGACCAGGCCGCAGCTTTCCCGGATCACGTCGAGGAGGTCGCCATGCTCGCCGGTCGCGGCGTCGGTCCATTTGCCGGCAGGCCCTTTCACGGACTCCTTGAGCCGGACGAACATCGAGCGCCCCGGCGTGTTGCGGACATCGCCCACCAGCCAGTAGCGGCCCTCCCGCCGTCCAGCCGAGAGGTAGTGGCGGCACACCGCCTCGGCATCACGCGCGAGACGGTGGGCCAGTTCGGATGCGTCGTGGCGGGGCATTACGCGGCCACCCGCTCGCCGATGCGCTCAACCGGATAATGGTCGAGCACCTTCGCGAGCACCCCGGCGCCGTTCGCATCAGTCGGCACGAACATGCGCAGCTTCCAGGAGATGATCTCGCTGAAGAGGCCGTAGGCGCGCAGGCGGTCGCGCATCGTGTCGGCGAAGCCCGACAGCTCGATGCGGTGAGCGCCCATGACGCGCACCCGATGGAGTTGCAGACCCTCAGCGAGGTCGAGGACCGTCCTGCCTTCCATCAGCGCTGCAAAGGCCGCGTCCGGTGTCAGGGTGGTAGCTCCGGTCAACGATGCGTTCGCTGCCCAGGCCGGAGAGACCCTGCGGCCGATGACGCGCTCGCCCGCGTCGGTCTGGAGCCGATAGACCCGAGTCGACTCATTCGGCAGGCGCTTCCAGATCGGCAGCAGCAAGCCGGCGACGATATGGATCGTGCTGTCGGCGAACTCCGGCACCTCGGCCACTTCGCGGGCCCATGCGGCGGCGAAGGCCTCCCGCTCCGCCCCCTGCCAGTGGCTCTCGTCCATCATCTTCAGCGAAGCATGATGGTGCTCCATCGGCCGGATCAGCCGAACGCGGCGTTCGATCTCGCCGTCGTCGAGCATCAGACTCGGCGCCGGGATCTGCACGGCGGCGCGGCCCGAACGCTCGTTGACCAGCAGCGCGGCGCGGGGATCGGCGAGATGATCCAGCGCCTCATCGAGCGTCACGGGGCGATTGCGCCGGCGCTCGGTAATGGTGAGCAGCCGGGTCTCCGCTCCCGTCGCGGGATGGGTGTAGATCGGCTGGCGGTCAGTGACGACGAAGCTTTCGGCCCGCAGCGTCTCCAGGCCAACATCGTAGACGCCGCTGGCGATGGCGCCCTCGATCTTGGCGTTCAGCAATTGCTCGAACGCGGTGAACAGCACGCCCTGCAGATCGATGGTGAGAGCGAGCAGGCGGTTGAGGAAGGTTGTGATCGGCGGCAATTCGTCCTTGATGCCGTTGGCATCCATGAGCTTGAGGCCCGTGGCGGCCTCGAACATCTGGAGCGAGCAGCCTTCGATCTTGCCGCGTACGAGCAGCATGTAGAGCTGGCGCAGCGCGTCGCGGGCGTGGTGCGATTCGAGATTGTCCTCGGGCCTGAAGAGTCCTTGGCCGCCGGTCTGGCGCTGGCCGCGCGTGATGGCGCCCAGCGTGTCGAGGCGGCGGGCGATGGTCGAGAGGAAGCGCTTCTCGGCCTTCACGTCCGTGGCGATCGGCCGGAAGAGCGGCGGCTGCGCCTGGTTGGTGCGGTTCGTCCGCCCGAGGCCCTGGATCGCGGCGTCGGCCTTCCAGCCGGGTTCGAGCAGATAGTGGACGCGCAGCCGGCGGTTCCGCGCCGACAATTCGGCGTGGTAACTGCGGCCCGTCCCGCCCGCCTCCGAGAACACCAGGATGCGCTTCAGGTCATCCATGAAGGCGGCGGTCTCGGCGAGGTTGGCGGAGGCAGCGCGGTTCTCCACGACGAGGCGGTCGCCCTTGCGCACCACGCGGCGCGAGCGTCCGGTCACTTCGGCCACGAGGTCCGTGCCGAAGCGCTGGACGATCTGGTCGAGCGCGCCGGGCACTGGCGGCAACGAAGCCAGCCGCTCGATTAGCTCATTGCGGCGGGCGACCGCCTCGCGGCTCTCGACGGGCTGGCCGTCCCGGAAGACAGGCCGCGACGAGAGGTTGCCCTCGCTGTCGGTGAACGGCTCGTAGAGCTGCACCGGGAAGGAATGAGCGAGGTAGTCGAGAACATACTCGCGCGGCGTGATGTCGACGCGGATGTCGTTCCATTCCTCGGTCGGAATCTCGGCGAGCCGGCGTTCCATCAGGGCCTCGCCGGTCGAGACGATCTGGATCACGGCGGCATGGCCGTCGGCGAGGTCTTGGTCGATCCTGCGGATCAGGGTCGGCGTCTTCATCGAGGTCAGCAGATGGCCGAAGAAGCGCTGCTTGGCGCTCTCGAAAGCCGAGCGTGCGGCCGACTTCGCCTGGGCGTTCAGCGTGCCGCTCTCGCCGGTGATGTTGGCGGCCTGCATCGCCGCATCGAGGTGATTGTGGATGATCGCGAAGGCGCCGGCATAGGCGTCGTAGATGCGCCGCTGCTCGTCGGTGAGCGGGTGTTCGATCAGCTCGTATTCGACGCCGTCATAGGAAAGCGATCGGGCGGTGTAGAGCCCGAGCGACCGGAGATCGCGGGCTAGCACCTCCATGGCGGCGACACCGCCATCCTCGATCGCCTCGACGAACTCGGCGCGTGTGGCGAAGGGGAAATCCTCGCCGCCCCAGAGGCCGAGCCGCTGGGCATAGGCGAGGTTGTGGACCGTGGTGGCGCCAGTCGCCGAGACATAGACGACGCGCGCGTCCGGCAGGGCGTGCTGCAGGCGCAAGCCCGCACGGCCCTGCTGCGAGGCCGCAACATCGCCCCGCTCTCCCTTGCCGCCACCGGCGTTCTGCATGGCGTGGCTCTCGTCGAAAATGATCACTCCGTCGAAATCGGAGCCCAACCATGCGACGATCTGGCGGACGCGCGAAAGCTTCTCGCCGCGGTCGTCGGACCGCAGCGTAGCGTAGGTTAAAAATAGGACGCCTTCGGACAGCCGGATCGGTTTGCCCTGGGGGAAGCGCGAGAGCGGCGTGATGAGCAGGCGCTCCATGCCGAGGGCCGACCAGTCGCGCTGGGCGTCCTCGAGCAGCTTGTCGGACTTCGAGATCCAGACCGCCTTGCGCCGACCCTTCAGCCAGTTGTCCAGGATGATGCCGGCCGACTGGCGGCCCTTGCCGGCGCCGGTGCCGTCGCCGAGCATGAAGCCCCGGCGAAAGCGGACGGTGTTCGGCGCATCGTCGCGGGCGGCGGTGACGAGATCGAAGGTCTCGTCCACGGTCCAGGCGCCGGCGAGATAGTCGCCATGCGCCTCGCCGGCATAGACCACGGTCTCGAGCTGGGCGTCGGACAGCAGCGCGTCGCTGACGAGATTGATCGGCAGCCGTGGCCGATAGCTTGGCTTTGGCGGCGCGACCGAGGCCATGGCGGCGGACTGCACCAGCTTGGTCGGGTGCGCCTCGGCGCCCGGAATCCGGATCGATTGAAGCCGGAACTCCTCATAGATCGCATCGCTGAGACCTGCACCTTCGGGCGGTGTCCAGTCGATGGTCTCATAGACGAGATCGACCGCTTCCGGGTCCATGACGGACGGCTTGGAGGGCCGCGCCATGGCCGCGCGCACGAGATAGCCGCGCACCGTCCGCGGTGCGGCGGCAGCCGACATCGGGATGGCGAGGTTTGTCGCGAGCGGCAGGCGGTTCGGAACATGCTCCTCGATCCAGCCCAGCAAGGTCGCGACGTCGGGCGCCGTGCCCGGCGATTCCGGCAGCGCCGCCGGGTTCTCGGCGGGCGCCTTGTCGATGACGATCAGCCGCGTGTCGATCGTGGTGCCGTGCTTGGCGTAGACCGCGCCGTCGATCGTGGCCGTGAACACGATGCGGCCGCGCTCTTGCAGCCGGACGAAGGCGTCGCGCCAGGCCGGGGTGTCCGGCCCGAAGCTCGCGCCGATGATCGCCACGAGCCGCCCGCCGTCGGCGAGACGCGCGAGCGCCGAAGCGATGTGGCGAAAAGCGGTGTCGGCCATGCGGCCGGCGACGTTCGCCATCGCCGAGAACGGTGGGTTCATCAACACGACGCTCGGGACCGCGCTGGGATCGAGGTGATCGTCGATCTGGGCGGCATCGAAGCGTGCGACGGAGACGGCCGGAAAGAGGGAGGTGAGCAGCGCCGACCGGGTCTCGGCCAGCTCGTTCAGCACGAGCGCGCCACCGGCGATCTCGGCCAGGATGGCGAGGAGGCCGGTTCCGGCCGAAGGCTCCAACACGCGGTCCGCAGGCCCGATGGCGGCTGCGGTCAGAGCGGCGTAGCCGAGCGGGGTCGGCGTTGAGAATTGCTGGAAAGCCTCGCTCTCGGCGGAGCGGCGGGTGTGGGTGGGGAGAAGGCCGGCGATCTTGGTCAAGGCGGAAAGCCGGGATGCCGGAGAGTCGGCTTTACGAAACAGCGCCTTTCCGTATTTGCGGAGGAAGAGGACGGTCCCGGCCTCGCAGGCGTCATAGGCCGTCTTCCAGTCCCAGGCGCCCGAGGCGTCGGAGGCGCCGAACGCCGCTTCCATGGCGGTACGAAGGATCGCGGCATCGACGCGCTGGCCGCGCTCGAGATGTGGGAGGAGCTGCTGGGCGGCGGCGATGATCGAACAGGGGGCGTCGGGACGATGGACAGGCGACGGCTGCGCGGCCTGGTCGGCCGCGATCGGAGAAAGGTCGTTCATGAAGGGAGCCTCGGGAGAGCGGGAACGGGCGAGCCGGCCGGCGCTCTCTCTCGGACCACACCGGCTCAAACCCGTTCCGGCCGCCCTCTCCCTCTCATCACGCCGCCGCCTTCACGGCGCGCCACCACGCGATCCGCTCGTCGCGGGTCGTGTTCGCCAATCGATGTAGGAGGTCGCCGTGGCAGGGAAGCGGCGCGCAGAAGCAGACGAGGTCGCGGCCGCGCAGCTCGTCGAGCGCGCGCAGCAGATTGTGCTGATTCGCCAGCCAGCGTTCGTGCTTCGCGATGACGACGGCCCGATCGCCGTCAGGGCCGATCCGGAACGGATTGCCCCATTTGCTGCCGCGGCCGATATAGACGGCGCCGGCTGGGACGCCATTCACTCGCTTGTTGAGAACCCTGCACATCTGCGTCGCCTCCGATCCGTTGGGCGGGTTCGGCCACGGACGGCGTGAAGCGGCGACGGTCACGCGCCTTGCGCGGAAACGGCCTGCCCGTTGACCGGCGTCGCGCGTCGTCCAGGCAAGACAAGCCCGGGAATCGGGGGCGGCGTCGCGAGGTTCGGAAGGCGAGGTGTTGGCCGTCAGCCGAACCGGAGGCCTGCCGCGGTGAAGGTATATGCGTTGGCAGTGATGGCCTCGTCGACGACGTCGTCCGAGGTCAGATAGTCATATTCGCGTTCGAGCTGGCGATAGAGCCAGCGCGCGAGATCGCGCAGCGCCTCGATGACGATCTCTTCGGCGTCGGCCGTCATGTCCTGGCCGGTCGGGCTGTCGCGCTCGATCGAGATCGCCATACAGTATTCGTGGTAGTAGCGATCGCGATGGTTCGCGGTGGCATGGAGCTGATAGAAGCTCCGGCGCTGGATCGCCTGCAGGGCGTCGGCGATCTGGTGAAGCTCGCCATCCTTCGGCGCATGGTCGCGGATCTTCCGAGGCGCGTCCTTTGCGTAGCCGTAGCGCCCTTCGAAACAGGCGCCGTCCCCCTGGCTCCAGAAGCCGGAAAACCAGATGCAGGGCTTCTGCCGTGTGCCGCCACCGTAAAGGCGAACCGGCACGGTCTTGAGGTCGACGCCGATGATCGCGCAGATACACTCGAAGTCGTCATAGACGAACTCGAACCAGTCATGGTCGAAGGCGGCCTGCCGATACCAGGCGCGTGCCTTCTCCTTGGCCGCGTCGGAGAGCTCGTCGAGGCGATAGACCGTGGTTTCGATGATCTCAGGCATCGGGGTCATCTCCTTCCAAGGCGCCGCACAGCCACTCGTTGGTGCTGGTCCAGCCGACGCTCTTGCGCGCGCCGAGATCGATCACATGCGCGCCGCCGCCGAAGGCATCCAGGCGCGGCTTCGAGCAGGTGTTGGCGTATTCGAAGCCCCAAAGGCCTTTGAGATCGAATTCCTCCGCGCAGAGCAGGACAAACTCGATGACGCGCTCCGGGTCTCCCGAGCAGTCGTCGTGAATCCACAGTTCTGATCCACCTTCCGTCTGGATTGAAAGGTCGAACCCGTCCGAGAGGCGAAGCCCATCTTCGTCCTCGGGCGTGTTGGCGTAGAGGTCGATGGCGCGCGCAGCGTTCTCGGGCGTGCCGAGGTCGAGCAGGCATGAGAAGTGGGTGAAGTAGTCGGCCATGTCAGTCTCCTTAAAGTGCGAAAGCCCGGCGCGAGGCCGGGCTTCGGGTGGGTTTGGGTGTGGTTGGGATCAGGTGGCTGGCGGATCGTGGATGCGGTCGTCNNTGTCGAACTCGACATCCTCGATGACGGGCTCATGGCCGTCCGGCGCGGTCCGGTCGATGTAGGCGATGACGCCTTCCCGTCGCTCGTCGGTGTCGATGTGTTCTGGGAAGGCAGGCGATTCCATTGCGGTGGTCGCGGCTACTTTCGCCTTCTCGATCGCTTCCGCGTCGGACGCAGCTTCGATGGTCACGCTGTCGAAGGCGCGCAGCCAGAAGGCAATCTTGACGACATATTCGGTCATGGCGCGCCTCCTTCGTCGTCTGGATCGCGTGCGCCTGTGACGATCGCCTCGGCCTTCGTGATCGCGACGTGGGCCCGCTGTCGCCAGAACGGCTCGTCAGCCAGGCCGCCATCGGGCGGGAGCGCGAAGACCTTGAGCAGTCCGAGCAGAACCTCGAAATGCTCGGCCTTGCGCTGAAGGGACTCGCCGAAATGCGATGGGATCGGAAGCGCCGCGACGCTGTAGGGCGTGACGTCGCCTGGCCAGACGCCGGTCACATAGGTCTCGCCCGCGGATTCGTAGTCCTCCTTCTGCCCCTCCCAGTCATCGTCTTCGATGGCGAGGCGGCAGGCTTCGGCCAGCCTGTCGGCATGGTAGCTGCGCTGGCGATAGATCGGAATGCGGTAGGTGGATTCGACGGTGAACGTGGTCATGACGGTCTCCAGACATGCGAAAGCCCGGCAAGGCCGGGCTCCGGAAAACGGAACGAAGGTGGTTGCCGCTAGGGATGCTGCGGCGGCTTGATCTCCGCGGCGTCTGCGTCGGATGCGGCGAAGGGATCGACCAGCTTGTGGATTGGCTGCGCGCGGCCCATCCACGGCTCGGGGCGAATGCAGCGCACCCAGTCGGCGAAGCTCGGGATGAAACCGAGATCCTCGATCACATGCTGCTCGCCGATAAGCCGCACCGGAACGACGCGGCCCGTCGAGACGGTGATCGTCGGACCAAAGAAGCGCTCGAGCATGAAGATGCCTTCGGCGTGATGCCTGAGCGCCCGATGCCGGAAGTCGGCGGTGATCGCCTTCGACTCATCGAACCACTGGTGCAGCGGCAGATAGTCTTCCGCGACGCCGCCCCATTTCCTCACCGACGAGAGGGCGTGGTGATAGCAGTGTCCCATGACCGCCTCCTCAGAAGGCGTGGGTGTAGTTTTCGGACGCGGTGTAGCGCTCGTTGTAGTCGAGCGTGATCACCCCATCCGCGACATCGAAGATGACTTCGCCGTAAGCACCGTCGCTGTTCTCCCAGCCACAATGGGTCTTTTCGAGAACATCGTAGGCCAGGCTCTCGACGACGGCGGCGATACCGGCGGACGAACGCCTTGGTTCGGCTTGATCCCAGATGGCCTCGGAGAATTCGATGGTTGCGCCAGGCATGGCGACCTGATCGTCTCCAGCCTGAACTTCGACATTCTCGATCTGACCGGAATCGCCGTAGCCGTCGAAGCTGACGACGACACGCGTGACGCCGGCGAGCGCCAGCGCATCGAGCAACGTGCCCTTGTTGAGGGTGAACAGTTCGGCTTCGAGCTTGGCTTGGGCGACCGCCTTCATCTCCCAGTCGGAGAGCGGCGCAACGGGCTCGGGGGTAGTAGCGGATGTGTCGGTCATGAGGGTCTCCTGAAACGAAAATGCCCGGCGCGACGGCCGGGCGGTCGGGTCGACTGAAAAGGGGAAAGGGGCGCGGGACGGCCGAAGCCGCCCCGCACACGAGCTATTCGGCCGCGATCATCTGCGGCGCGTCGGCTTCCGCTTCCTCGTCGTCGCCGGCGAGGAATTCCGGCAGTGCTTCGCCGTCGTCATCGGCTTCGGTGGCTTCGACTGGCGCGTCGTCCACGGCGGCGATCCGCAGCGGNNCGGCCGAGAAAGTTCTCGACGGTCGGACGCCAGCCGGCCTGCACCATGTCGAGATCGACGGCCTGGGCTAGGCGATCGGCCTCGGCGATGCGCTGCTCGACCGTGTGGGACGAGACGCCCGCGCCGTAGCGGTCGCCCTTCTCGTAGAGCGCATTGACGCCGAAAGAGGCGCAGTGGGCGAAAAGCGTTGCCTGCTCCTCGCCGGTGAGGGTGGTGAGCCAGTCCCAGAGATCGGCCTTGTCCTTGGGCAGCCGCTCTTCCCAGACCTTGTGACGCGCGTCGATGGCCTTCGCTGCAGGCGTGTCCTTCAGCCCCTGTGCCTGTACCGGGAAGCTGGCGCTGCGGACCGACACCTCCATCGCCGTCCCGTAGGAGAAATAGCGGGAGAAGACATCGAGGCAGAACTTGTGCAGCACGGCCTGGAACGCCACGGCGGGCGTGTTCGCCAGCTTGTCGCGCAGCGCCAGCGTCCGCTCCGCGGTCAGCTCGGTCACGAGGCGGTCCGGAAGCGGCTTCAGGTCCTCGTCGTCCTCATCCTCCGATCCGGCGATCTGTCCGCCGATGGTGATGACGGCGCGCTGAATCACGGGCGCGTCGGGATCGGCGCCGTGCGCCCCGGCCATCGCGGGATTGGTCTCGCCGTCCTGCTCCGGCTCGCCCACGGGCGCCTCGTCCTGCGGCCGGACATAGCCGCGGTGGACCGACAGGGCGCCTTCGGCGTCGATGCTGACGAAGACGCCGGCGCGGGCGATGTCGGCAGGATCATAGGTGACGGGCCGATTGTCGAAGGCGGCGAGCGCCGCCTCGATCTCGCCGAGGCGTTCGTCCACCTCATCGGGCAGCTCGTCGGCGCCATCATACGCCTCCTCCAACTTGGCGTGCTCGGCGTTCAGCGCGTCGATCATCGCCTGCTCCTCGCTGGAAAGGTCGGCGGCGACGCCCTCCAGTTCGCGCAGGCCCTGTGTGTGGCCGTAGGGGAAGTCGATGGCGACCTCGATCCACTTCCACCCCTCGGCAGCGACCGTCTCCGCCTCGGCCTTCAGTTTCTCGGCGACCATGCCGTCGAGCAGCGCGATGTCTTCGAGCCAGCCCCCGTCGTCGGACTGGAACAGGTCGCGCAGCACCGCGCCGCCGGCCGCCTCATAGGCGTCGAGACCGACGAACACCGCCCGCCGGTCGGAGGCGCGCACCGCCTTCTCCGTCAGCATGCGGCGGATCTGATAGGGCTCCTTCTGCCAGGAGCCAGAGATCGCCTGCCAGACCTGCTCCTGGCGAGCATGGTCGACCGTGACGGTGAAGGCCATGAGCTGCTCGAGCGACATGCCGTTCTCGGCATAGACGTCGAGCAAGGCCGGCGCGACCGACGCCAGGCGCAGGCGCTGCTTCACGACGTTCACACCGACGAAGAAGGCGGCCGCGATGTCCTCCTCGGAGCGCCCCTTCTCGCGCAGGGCCTGGAAGGCGCGGAACTGGTCGAGCGGGTGCAGCGGCGCGCGCTGGATATTCTCGGCCAGCGAGTCGTCCTCACCGAGAATGTCGGTCGCGGGATCGCGGACCACGCACGGAACCGGCGCGGTCTTGGCCAGACGCTTCTGCTTCACCAGCAGTTCAAGCGCCCGGTAGCGCCGGCCGCCGGCCGGGATCTCGAACATGCCGGTCTCGGCGCCCTCGGCGTCGAGGACCGGCCGGACGTTCAGGCTCTGGAGCAGCGTGCGCCGGGCGATATCCTCGGCCAGCTCCTCGATTGAGACGCCGGCCTTCACACGCCGGACATTGGACTGGCTCAGCACCAGCTTGTTGAAGGGAATGTCGCGCGAGGACGACAGGGTGATCTTCTGAACGGCAGTAGCCATGGGAGTAGTCTCCGCGGCGGGCGGCCAAGAGACTCTCTCTCGACCTCCAACCCGCCGCGAAAACCGGCGCAGCCCTCTTCCTCTCGGCGGACCGCGCCGCAAGCCGACGAACCAGAAAGCACGAAGCCGGAAGTCCGCCTTCCCGCTTTTCCGGATTTCCGGGCATTCACACCCCGGACATGAGGACGCGCAGCCGGATCGATTCCGACGCAGGCGCGTCGCTAACGACCGCTGGTGTGAGGAGGCCCAGCATCATGCCGCCTCCTGTGCTGTGGTGTCGGCGCTCTGGGTGTCGGGCAGGAAGCCGAGGATCCAGTCCGCGGCTTTGCTGGCCTGTGAGGCGGCGCGGACGACGGCGCGGTTGTCCTCGCGCAGTACCTCGAGCCAGGAGCCGATATAGTCAGCGTGGCGCACGGTCGGGACGATGCCGAGCGAAGCACAGCAGAAGGCGGCGTTCATCTCCGCCACCAGCTCCTCGAACGCATACTTCCTGCTGCCGAACACGCCGCCGAGATCGCGGCCGAGACGGGACGGATGGCCGCTGGCGTGCCCCAGCTCGTGCAGGGCCGTGCGGTGCCAGTTGATCGGCTCGAAATAGGCCTGCGGCGGCGGGACCATGACGAAGTCCGGGCCGGGCGCGTAGAAGGCACGGTTACCGCCGATGCGGAAGTCGACGCCGGTCGCGCGGATCAGCGCCTCGACCCTGGGTTCGATCAGGCCCGGTGGCGGGGGTGGCGCAACGGCCGCAACCTCAGCCGGCAGGTTTTCGCATTGGGCGGCGTTGAAGACGGTGAACCGCTTCAGGAACGGGATCGCGGTCGCTTCCTCGCCGGTCTCTCGCGCGCGTCGCCTCTCGTCATCCGGCACGAAGCGGTCGGCATAGACGACGGTTGTGCCGTGCTCGCCCTTGCGCACATTGCCGCCGAGCGAGAGCGCCTGGCGAAAGGTCAGCCAGCTCTGAGCGGGGAAGCCGTGCTCGATCACGGCGCCCCAGAGGATCAAGACGTTGATCCCCGAATAGTGCCGGCCAGTGGCGGCGTTCTTCGGCATGGCGAGCGGCGCCTTCGCCGCGGCCGTCCCCCAGGGCTGGACCCAGGGCACGCGGCCGGCCTCCAGCTCGGCGATGATCTTGCCGGTGATTTCGTCATAGAGGCTCGTCCGGTCATGGCCGGGGCGTGCCGAAGCGGTCTTGCTGGACATCGCGGATCTCCGCGACGGGCGCCGGAGGCCTCTCCTCCAGCCCTCAACCCGTCACGGCAAACCCGGTCCGCACTCTCACTCTAGGGGGCGTTGCGGGGTGTCCCCGCAGAAGGGGGTGTGTCGGCGACGCCGGCGCCGACCAGGGGGAAGGCTTTCCCCTCCCGTCCTTCCAGATTGCCGCCTACGAACTCCCAGTTAGCGGGCCATTGACTTCCAATTAGCCGACAGCGATAGTCCCAATCGACCGAGGTCGGGGATTACATGTTCGAACGGTTTGTGGAGCGGCGGGCGAAGGAGGCCCTTTCGGATACCCCGGTGGTCCTGATCGTGGGACCACGCCGGGCCGGCAAGACCACGCTCGCCCGAAAAATGGGGGAAGCCGGTCGAACCTATATCACGCTCGACGATCAGACGGTGCTTGAGGCCGCCCAATCCGATCCGGCCGGCTTCATTCGCGGCCTGGACCGAGCCATCATCGACGAAATCCAGCGCGCGCCCGACCTGCTGCTGGCGGTCAAAAAGACAGTCGATGAGGACTATCGCCCGGGTCGATTTCTGCTCACCGGCTCAGCGAATGTGCTGACCCTGCCGCGAATCGCCGACAGCCTGGCCGGCCGGATGGAAACCATCCAGATGCTGCCGCTGGCCAGGGCTGAGATCGAAGGCCGGACAGCGACCTTCCTGGAGCGCCTCTTCGAAGGGAAGATCCGGAGCCAGCGAGACGCGATCGTCGGCGATGATCTTGTCCAGCTCGTCCTGCTCGGAGGCTTTCCCGAGGCGATCAGCCGCGAAAGCGAGCGGCGGCGGCAAGATTGGTTACGGTCCTATGTCACCTCAATCCTGACCCGCGATCTGCGGGACATCGCCGAGGTGGAGAAACTAACCGAGCTTCCCAAGTTCGTGCGGCTACTGGCCGAACACTCCGGCCAGTTGGTCAACTATTCGCAGTTCGGGGGCGGCATCAACGTCAGCCACAAGACCGGGCAGCGTTATGTGGGGCTGCTCGAACAGGTGTTCCTGATTGCGACCGTGCAGCCGTGGTTCACCAATTCACTGAAGCGGATCGTCAAGACACCCAAGCTCCATTTCCTCGATTCCGGCCTGCTGGCAACCATACGCGGGCTCACCTTCGACCGGGTCAAGGCAGATCGCGGGACGTTCGGCGCGCTGCTGGAGAGCTTCGTGTTCTCTGAGGTACTGAAACTCATGACAGGCTCTGACTTGCGGCTGACGCCTCATCACTTCCGGGACCGGGATATGCGTGAGGTCGACATCGTACTCGAGCGCGATGACGGGGCGATCGTAGGCATCGAGGTGAAGGCCAGCGCGACCGTTAAGAGTAGCGACTTCGCGGGCCTGCGAGCCCTTGCCGAGGCCTGCGGGGACCGCTTCGCCTTCGGCGTCGTCCTCTACGACAGCGCAGACTTCGTACCGTTTAGTGATCGACTGGCGGCCGCGCCATTGTCATGTTTGTGGGGGCAAATGCCATGAAGGCGTTCGAATTCGACCATCGTTTGATCGACTCCTACGCCCGCTTCTCGCGGTCCTTCAGCACCATTCGGTCTGACGACCTGAAGTCTGAAATCGATCGCCAATACGACGCTGGGCGCTTCTGGCCAGACGCCCTTCTGTCTCTCAATCCCCGCTATCTTCAGGGAGCGACAGTGGATGATCTGGTCGATTCGGGCGACCTCGACGAAGCGACCGGTCACATTTTCCGTTTTGGCGCGACCCCGATACGGTTTCATCGGCATCAGGCGCAGTCCATCGCGAAGGCTCGCACCGGCCAGAGCTACGTCGTCACAACCGGCACTGGTTCAGGAAAGTCGCTCTGCTTTTTCGTGCCAATAGTCGATGCGATCGTCCGTGCGCGAAAAGCCGGGAGGGCGCGCAAAACGAGCGCTATCATCGTCTATCCGATGAACGCACTGGCCAACAGCCAGATGAACGAGATCGATAAGTTCATCTCCCAGTCTGGCCTGCCAAGTGATCTCAAGCCGATCGTCCGGCGCTACACTGGTCAAGAAAGCCAAGAAGAGCGGCGACGGATTGCGGACGACCCGCCGGATATCCTCTTGACCAATTTTATGATGGCCGAACTACTACTCACGCGCCAAGACAGTCTCGACACCAAGGTCATAGAGAACGCAACCGGTCTGAACTTTATCGTTCTCGACGAGCTGCATACCTATCGCGGCCGCCAAGGCGCTGATGTCGCCATCCTCGTGCGCCGCCTTCGAAATCGTTGCACGCCAGACAAAGCTCCAATCTGCATCGGGACCTCGGCCACCATGGCAAGTGAAGGATCTGAAACCAGCCGCGCACAGGCCGTCGCGGACGTTGCGTCGCGTCTTTTCGGTACGTTCATCGGTCCGGAATCGGTTATTGACGAGTCGCTGCAACGGGCGACGGATGATCTCCTGAAACTCGAGGATGTGCGACCGAAGCTGGCGCCCATTCTGACATCTGTGCTTCCCGATGTGCTGACAGATGAAGTTCTGACAAAGCACCCATTGGCGGTTTGGACCGAGCTGGCTATCGGGCTGGATGACAAGCAGGAACTCAAGCGCAAAAAGCCAATTCCATTCCAAGATGCGGCTGAACTGCTGTCGAAGGATAGCGGTGTAGAGATTGAAACCTGCCGATCTGCCCTTGAGTCATTCCTGACCCGCATCAGCCTTCCGGAAACGGAACGGGGTGGCTTGGGAACAGGCGCATTTCTAGCGTTCAAACTTCATCAGTTTGTCTCGGGCGCGGGTGAGACTTTCACCACGCTGACCGAGAAGCCAAGGAATGTGCTGTTCGAGGGGCAGCTCGAAGATCCCGACGCGCCGGGACATCGGCTCTATCCGACCCGGTTCTGCCGGGAATGTGGACATGAGGTTCACGTCGTTTCCAAGAGCGATGATGTCGGTGGGGTGCGGTTTATTCCAAGGAACATCGATGATGCGCCTCTCGACGATCAAGAAGGAGACACTGCTGGCTATCTGACCCCCACTGGCGGTGACGATCCAGATTATGCCTTCACCGGTGACATCGAGACCTACCCGGAGGATTGGCGAGAAGAGCGTAATGGCGTCGAGCGGCTTCGGGCGAACAGGAAGCGCCGGGCTCCCCAGATGATAAAGGTAGCTCCAGATGGACGCCCAGATTCATCAGGGAGAAGTTTTTGGTTCATTCCGGGGAAATTCGGTTTTTGTCCGTGCTGCCTCGATCAGCCGCATCCGAGTATGCGCGAACGCACCAAGCTTGCAGGCCTATCCGGTGAAGGCCGCAGCTCAGCCACGACACTTCTAGTTTCGACCGCCTTGGAATGGATGAATTGGAGGAACAGCGGCGTTCCAAAAGAGAAACGCAAGCTGCTCGGCTTCACGGACAACCGCCAGGATGCGGCTCTCCAGGCGGGTCATTTCAATGACTATCTGTTCGTAAGTCTACTGCGTGGTGCGATCCTGCGGGCGGTTCTGGACGCCGGCGACGATGGCATGGCCGAGGACGAATTTGGTCTCCGAGTTGTAAAGGCGCTGGGATTCACCGCGGCTAACAAGGACGCCCGTATCCATTGGATGCTGGATCCGGAGTCAGGGGCCGTAGTCCGCGAAGACGCGCAACGCTCTTTAGCGAAAGTTCTCGCCCATCGGGTCTGGACTGATCTCCGCCGGGGCTGGCGCTACACGAACCCGAGTCTCTCCGTTCTCAAGCTCATCGACGTCGCCTTCATCGGGCTCGATGAGATTGCCGCAGACACCGAACGGATGGCGGCCATCCTGCCGGATCTCGGCAAGCTCGACGCGCCAGCGCGGAAAGCGATGTTGAAACTGCTGCTCGGCGCCATGCTCGACGGCCTAGCCGTGGGTACGGAAGCTTTGGATCTGACCGAGCTCGACTCCGTGGCCCAAAAGTCACGAAATCTGTTGCGGTCACCGTGGGCCATCGACTCGAAGGAAACGCCCAGAAGTCGCACGGCGATGTTTTTGCAAGCGCCGGGCAAGGACAGGGTGGGACTGCGGGAGGAGCAGACGATCATCCGAGCGGGACATAACTCCCGTATCGGACGCCTCATCAATCGCAAGAGCGTCATCGGGACCAAGCTTGGGAAGTCGGACTACCTGAGCGTGATGACCGCCCTGATGGAACTCCTTTCGCAGGAAGGAGTGGTGTCTCGCGTCGACATCGAGGCTGACCAACAAGGTTGGCGTTTGTCACCTTCAGCTGTTCGCATCGTTCCTGGCGAAGCCGTTCGGAAAAAGACAGCTCAGGGAAACCTATATTTTCATGATCTTTACAATGAGATCGCTGAAGATCTGAAGGCCGGTCGTAGCAGTTTTTGGGGGCTGGAAGGCCGTGAACACACCGCCCAAGTGTCGCAAAGACAGCGCGAATGGCGCGAGTGGCGCTTCCGTTTTGAAAAGGAAGACCAAGAAAATCTCACGAGGAATGCCGCTGAGCTCAAGGCGGCAGGAGAGTCGGAACAGTTCCTGCCAGCTTTGTTTTGTTCGCCAACCATGGAGCTTGGCGTCGACATTTCCGCGCTGAACGCCGTCTATCTGAGAAACGTACCCCCGACGCCGGCGAATTACGCGCAACGCGCCGGCCGCGCCGGTCGCTCCGGGCAGGCAGCCGTGATCGTAACCTATTGCGCTGCGCAATCGCCGCACGACCAGTACTTCTTCGAGCGGCGGAACGACATGGTCGCTGGCGTCGTTCGGCCTCCCGCGCTCGACATCACCAACGAAGAGCTCGTGCGCTCACACCTACATGCCGTCTGGCTTGCGGAGGCGAAGCTCGCTCTGTCTCCGGACATTCCGGAAATCCTCGATCTAACTCAGACCGGCTATCCTCTCAAACAAGAGATCCACGATGTAATCGACCGACCTGAGTTGGCCATAGCAGCGCGCCCCACAATGAAGCGCGTGCTCGATCAGGTGCTCGCCTCGGTAGATGGCCGGAAACCAGTCTGGATGAGCGAGCCTGACGACTTCGTCACTGCGGTCGCCCAGCGCGCACCGCTGGAGTTCGACCGTGCCTTTGATCGATGGCGTGAACTCTACAACTCAGCTCGAACCCAGCTTATGGAAGCCAATGCCCGATCCGAGATTACAGGACTTTCTGGTGCGGATCGCCGTCGGATCAAGGCGGCGCAGATGCAGGCGAGCGACCAGATCAGCATTCTGGAACAGGGCAAGGCGACAAACGGCTCAGACTTCTATTCCTACCGCTACCTGGCAACGGAAGGATTCCTGCCCGGGTATAATTTCCCTCGGCTGCCGCTCTATGCCTTTATCCCCGGAGAGGGAAAGACCGGCTCCTTCCTCCAGCGCGCCCGCTTCCTGGCGATCTCGGAATTCGGGCCGCGTAGTCTGATCTATCACGAAGGCCGGGCGTACCGGGTCATGAAGGCGAAGCTTCCGCCGGAAGTCCGTACGGGAGATGGCGCCGAGCTCGCCACGAGAGATATTTTCATCTGCTCGAACTGTGGCGCCTGTCACGACGGCGAGGTCGAACGCTGCCACGCTTGCAACACACCGATGGCAGGCGAGGTGCCGGTGCAAAGGACGCTGAGGATCGACAATGTTGAGGCCGCGCCGGTAGAGCGCATCACGGCAAATGACGAAGAGCGGGTCCGGCAGGGCTTTGATATTCAGACCGTTTTTTCCTGGCCGAAGCGAGACGGCCGGATTCAGATCATTGAGGCCGACTTCCGTTGCGACGACGCCTCGATCCTCAAGCTGCAATATGCCAACAGCGCCGAGATCAGTCGGATCAACAAAGGGCTCAAACGGCGCGCCAATCAGACCGTCTTCGGTTTCTATATCGATCCGCGTAGCGGTTACTGGGCGAAATCGAACGACGAAGATCCTGATGTCGATGTGCCGCCTGATGTCGTTAGACCGGTGCGGATCGTCCCCATCGTCCGCGATCACAAGAATGCGCTTCTCTTCCGTTTCAGCGACCCCTTGGCCTATGCGCCGGAGACGATCGCGACGGTGCAGCATGCTATCATGCGGGGGATTGAGGTCGTCTTCCAATTAGAAGAGGGCGAGATTCTCGGCGAACCGCTGCCCGCTCGCGACAATCGGCGCGCCGTCCTTGCCTACGAAGCCACGGAGGGCGGGGCGGGGGTGCTAAGCCGGCTGGTCGAGGACCCGCAGGCCCTTGGCAAAATCGCCAGGGAAGCGCTGCGGCTCATGCACTTCGAAAACGTCGACGAAGCGATCGCAAAGGGCGATTCCACATTGCTTCATAGTCACGACGGGGAGGCCTGCGTCCGCGGCTGCTATCGCTGCCTGCTGTCCTACTTCAATCAGCCCGATCACGAATTGATCGATCGGACAAGCGATGAAGCGAAACAGATGCTCATTGATCTGGCGCGTGGGCAGGTGGTGGTCGCTGTGGCGCCAGACGTGGCGTCAGAAGGCGGTTCTTGGGCGAGCGCCTTCAAGGTTGCGGGGGTACCGGCACCCGATGCCTCCACAGCCAGCTTCTCCGGTCAGGAGATGATTTTCGCCTGGCGCAGCCACTTTGTCGCCGCCAGCGTCGCGCCCATCGGCAAGGCGGCGCGAGAGGAGGCGGAAGCTAAAGGCTGGACGCTGTTCGAGTTGCCAGAAGTTGCCGCGGGCGTCCCCGATGCGCTGGTGTCGATGTTTGGGGAAAAGGCTTGATGACGATGAGTTTTGCCCCCGGAGATCTGGTTCGCGCCCGTGGGCGCGAATGGGTCGCGCTGCCGTCCCTACAGGACGGCATTTTGGCTCTCCGACCACTCTCGGGCGGCGAGAACGACACGGTTGTCCTCGACCCGGCGCTTGAACTTCTGCCGGTTGAGCCGGCCCGCTTTGACCTGCCTGCCGACGCGACCGCAACCGTTCAGGCGAAGGCGGCGTTGCTCGCCGATGCGATGCGCCTGACCCTACGCCGGGGCGCCGGCCCCTTCCGCTCGGCCGCGCAACTCGCCTTCGAGCCACGAACCTACCAGCTCGTACCCTTGCTGATGGCCCTTCGCTTGCCCATACCGCGCCTGTTGATCGCCGATGACGTCGGTATCGGCAAGACGATCGAAGCAGGCTTGATCCTGCGCGAACTCATGGACCGGGGTGAGGTGGATGCGTTCTCGGTGCTCTGCCCGCCGCATCTCGTCGAACAATGGGTTGGAGAGCTGAAGGATCGATTTGGGATAGAAGCCGTCGCGGTCACCTCCGGCACCGCAAGTCGGCTGGAGCGTGGCCTGCCACTCACACAAAGCTTGTTCGATGCCTATCCCTTCACTGTTGTCAGCCTCGACTACATCAAGGCCGAGAAACGCCGGGAAGGCTTCGCACGCACTTGCCCGGATTTCGTGATCGTCGATGAAGCTCATGCATGCGTTGGCACCCACAAGGGTCGGCAACAGCGGTTCGAGCTTCTGTCCGGGCTGGCTCTGAATCCGGACCGCCGGATGATCCTTCTCACGGCAACCCCGCATTCCGGGGACGAGGAAGCCTTCTCCCGCCTTCTCTCTCTGATCGAGCCATCATTCGCCGCGGCCAATTTCGATGACGCACGATATCGGGAACGTCTGGCGCGGCACTACGTGCAGCGCCGCCGGATTGATCTCACCTCAGGAGATTGGGACGAAGATCGCGCCTTCCCGAAGCACGATACGACGGAGTTTCCTTATCGCCTTTCGAAGGCGCATCTTGAATTCCAGGAGGCGGCGCTGGATTACTGCCTCGGGATCGTCTCCCGAGCGGGATCCGGGCAAAGGG
This sequence comes from Alphaproteobacteria bacterium, assembly GCA_003131925.1. Taxonomy (GTDB): domain Bacteria; phylum Pseudomonadota; class Alphaproteobacteria; order Micropepsales; family Micropepsaceae; genus Rhizomicrobium. Next base: position 26,738 of record PKWC01000033.1, read on the forward strand.
AGCGACGCTTGGCGTTCTGGGGAACGCTGGCGCTGATGCGTTGTGTCGGCTCTTCACCGGCCGCGGCTTTGAGCGCTCTGAGGAACCGGATTGCAAACGAAAGCGATCGACTTGAACCGCAAATTTATGACGAGGACGGAGACGACGAGGACGCGGTAGATCTCGAGCCAGGCATGGCCTTTGAGATCGATCCCGAACTCCGTTCGCTGGTGACGCGCGCCGAGAAACTGGCCGACGAAGCTGATCCAAAGCTAACCGCTCTGGTGGACACCCTGACGCCTCTTATAAAGAAAGGCGCAAATCCGGTTGTGTTCTGTCGCTATCTGGCAACGGCCGAGCATGTCCGAAACGGGCTGCGCAAGGCATTTCCGAAGCTGATGATCGAAGCCGTCACGGGTGTTCTCACGCCCGATGAGCGGCGTGATCGCGTGGCCGATATGGCTCCCGCTGACGATGAAAAGCAGGTCCCGCGCATCCTCGTTGCTACCGACTGCCTTTCGGAAGGGATCAACCTTCAGCAGCTCTTCGATACAGTGGTCCACTACGATCTGTCTTGGAACCCGACCCGGCACCAGCAGCGCGAGGGACGGGTCGATCGGTTCGGCCAACCCGCGGAGCTGGTCCGGTCGATCATGATGTTCTCGCCTGACAGCGCGATCGACGGCGCTGTGCTCGACGTCATCCTCCGTAAGGCGAACAAGATCCGCAAAACGACCGGTGTGACCGTTCCGCTGCCGGACGAGCGTGGTCCGGTCACGGACGCGCTGATGGCGTCGATGATGCTTCGGCGTGGAACGCACCAGCAGCTTTCACTCGATCTTCGGCTCGACGATGGGACGCGGGCGATGGAGGCGAGTTGGCGGGACGCAGAGGAGAACGAAAAGAAGTCCCGCGCGCGGTTTGCGCAAAATGCCATGAGACCGCAGGAGATCGCTCCTGAGTGGCAAAAGGTGCGGACGCTGCTCGGGTCTCCGGCAGATGCGAGGCAGTTCGTTGAACGGGCGATGGCGCGTTTCGGGGTGCCGCTCGAAGCGCGGAAGACCGTTCTTCTTGCCCACGTCGATGCGCTTGAAGCTGGCCTGCGCGGGCGTTTGGCCGAACATGCGTTGAACGGATCGGTACGGCTCGCAACAGCCGAGCCGGCGCCGTCAGGCACGGCGCTGCTGACTCGGACGCACCCCCTGACAGCCACACTTGCCGAAGCGCTGGTCGAGGCGTCGCTTGACCCGGAGGCGCTTGCAGGACTCGGCATTGGTCGAGTGGGCGCCTGGCCGACGGTGGCGGTGCGGCAAGTGACTCGTGTTGCGTTGCTCCGCATCCGGTTCAAGCTGACCGTCCATGCACGCAAGGAACGCTTGCTGCTGGCGGAGGAAGCCGCCCTCGTCGCGATCCAGGGCGGCCAGGTCGTCGCGGCCGGCGAAGCCGCCCGAGAGTTGCTGAACGCGCCCGCCACGGCTGATTTGGCGCCCGCTGCGCGCGACAGGTTCATCGTGGGGGCGAAGGAGGAATTGCCCAGCTTGCTCAAGGGACCGATCGCCGACTTCGTACACTCGCGCGCGGAAGAACTTATGGCGGACCATGGGAGGCTCCGCGCCGCATCCGGCACCGCATCGCGCGTCACGGTGGAAGCGGTTCTGCCACCGGACGTCATTGGCCTGTTCGCGCTGATGCCGGGTGAGGTCTGAGCCATGGCGCGCAAACCAATCACCGATATGTCCGCCTGGCCCTCGCTCACCCTTGAGGGCAACCTTATAGCTCCCGCCATGGTCGCCAGTATCGACCGCAGGCAAGCCCCTGAACAGACCGAAGAGCACTACCGCGTCCGTAAGGGGCTGACGATTCGCGAGGAGATCTCGACCGCGTTCCGGGTGGGTCAGTCTCATTACGATGCCTTTGCAAAGCTGCAGAACCCGTCGGTCGAGGCGACGCGACGGTTCGTGCGCGGATTCCTCGCCGAAACATTCGGCTTCGATGATCTAGCGTCGGCCGACGGCATGATCTCCTTCCTTGCTGGTGGCCGCGTTCCCATCGTCGTCGTCCCGCCTTCCGACGAAAAGCTTGATCGGCGTAGCCCGACACTTTCGATCGACCGCTCGCGGTCACCCGCCCTCGCGTTGCAGGATTATCTCAACGACAGCGAACAGGCCCTTTGGGGCCTGGTCACGAACGGAAGCGTGATCCGGCTGATGCGCGACAATGCCTCGCTGACACGCCCGGCTTATGTCGAAGCCGACCTGGCACAAATTTTCACCAATGAGGACGCAGCTTCCTTTGCCGTTCTTTGGTCACTCATCCACCGCACGCGGTTCGGCGCCGCCNNACGCTGGCGGGAGGCCGGCACGCGCGAGGGCGAGACAGCGCGCGACCGGCTCGCCGCGCAGGTCGAAGTCGCGCTGAAGGTGCTCGGCTCAGGCTTTCTGGAAGCGAACCCCGATCTTGCCACTCGGCTGCACTCTGGCGAGGTCAACCTGACGGAATGGTTCAACGAACTGCTACGCCTGATCTATCGCCTGATCTTCCTGATGGTGGCTGAGGACAGGAACCTGCTTCATCCCGATGCGGTGAGTCCGGAGGCGCGCAAGCTCTATGCCGAGGGCTACAGCCTTGCGGCATTGCGTGTGCAGAGCGTCCGCGCGGCGTCGTGGGACAAGCACCATGACCGTTACGAAGGCATCAAGATCGTCTTCCGCGCTCTGGCCCACGGTCAACCGACGCTTGGCCTGCCGGCGCTGGGCGGTTTGTTCGCCGCCGGGATGCTGCCGCATCTTGAAACCGCACGACTGCGCAACCGTGCCTTCATGGAGGCGCTTTACCGCCTCTCCTGGCTACCGGGGAAAACCGGCGTGGCGCCCGTGAACTGGCGCGCGATGGAGACCGAGGAATTGGGATCGGTCTATGAATCGCTGCTGGAGCTGCAACCGCAACTGGGCGAAGACGGGAAGACTTTGGTTTTCGCTTCGGAATCTGCTGAGCAGAAGGGCAACCAGCGCAAGACGACCGGCTCCTATTACACGCCGGACAGTCTGGTTCAGGCGCTGCTCGATACCGCGCTCGATCCCGTGCTCGAAAAGACCGAGGCAGAGTCCGTCGATCCTGTCGCCTCGCTGTTGAAGCTGACCGTCATCGACCCCGCATGTGGCTCGGGCCATTTCCTCTTGGCCGCGGCGCGCCGTATCGCCACGCGAGTCGCGCGCATCCGCGCCGAAGGCACCCCGTCGCTCGCTGATTTTCGGCACGCGCTGCGCGATGTGGCGCGCAACTGCATCCACGGCGTGGATCGCAACCCGATGGCTGTAGAGTTGACCAAGGTCGCGCTGTGGATCGAGACAGTGGACCCTGGCCTGCCGCTCGGCTTCTTCGACGCGCAAATCCGATGCGGGGATGCACTGCTCGGCGTGTTCGACCTGAAGGTGCTGGACGGAGGCATTCCCGATACCGCCTATAAGCCGCTGACCGGCGACGACAAAGAAGTTGCGAAATACTACGCGCAAAAGAACAAGCGTGAGCAGGCAGAGAAAGGCCGCGTTGCCGAGGGCTTCGGATTCAATCGCGCCAGCGATCTGCTGCGTGATTTCGAGGCGTTGCGCGCCATGCCCGAGGAAACGGTCGAGCAGATCGGGGCCAAGGCAGCCCGACTTCGTGCGCTGACAGCGGAAGGCGCCTCCGCCTGGCAACTTGAAACGGCCTGTGATCTCTACATCGCCGCATTCCTGTTGCCGAAGGGAAAAGGGGGCGCGCATTCTGGCCCGGACGGGCTCCCGCGGCGCGGCGCTGAATCAGTGCCGACGTCCGGCACGCTCTGGGAATGGCTGCGTGGTGTCACGCCATTCGGTCCAATGTTTGGTGCAGCCATCGACGCCGCGCGAAGCGCGCGAGCCCTTCACTGGGCATTGGAATTCCCCGTTGTCATGCAACGCGGCGGGTTTGATGTGGTGCTGGGCAATCCGCCGTGGGAGCGCGTCAAACTCCAAGAAGAGGAGTTTTTTGCGCTCAGGGACCAGGAGATCGCCACTGCCAAGAACGCCGCCGCGCGCAAGAAGCTAATCGCTCAGCTGGACGAAACCAATCCTGGTCTGGCCCAGGAATGGCAGAAAGCATTGCGGATTGCCGCAACTGAAAGCCACTTCATGCGAGAATCGGGACGCTTCCCACGAGGCGGCGTTGGCGACGTAAACACGTATGCCGTCTTCACCGACCTTGCTTGGCAGGCAGTTCACCCTTCAGGCCGGGCAGGTTTGATCATTCCGAACGGCTTGGTCGTTGGCTTTACCTACAGGGACTTCTTGCGGGATCTGCTGTCGAAAAAGTCGCTCGTGTCGTTCTATGGCTTTGAAAACGAAGATAAGATTTTCAAAGACGTACACAACGAAACTAAGTTTGGCCTGCTCACGATCGGCGGGCAGCACGTCCAAATCGACCAGCCATGGTTCACTGCGCACATTCGACAGCCGGCCGAAATTTCTGACCCGGCAAAGCGCTATGCGCTAACCGTTGATGAGATCAGGGCCATCAACCCAAACACACTCAATCTTCCCGCCTTCCGCTGGTCGAGGGATGCTGAGGTAACGGCTGCTGTACACATGGCCGCGCCGATCTTGATTGAAAAAGACGGAAATACGGTGACCTCGAACCCGTGGAAGGCGTCCATGGCCACGCTCTTTCATATGTCGGGCGCCTCAGAAAATTTCCTAGATCACTCTGACATCGAAGACAAAATTACTCGAAGAAATGGCGCTCTTGCTGAACTACAGGACGGCAGAAGGGTCTATCCGCTCTACGAAGGCAAGATGTACTGGAACTTCGATCATCGGTATGGGACCTATGAAGACCAAACCGAAAAACAGGCGAACAAAGGAGTACTGCCTCGGACTACTGTGGCTCAACACTCCGACCCTAACTATCGGGTGCAGCCTCGGTATTGGGTTGACGCTCAGCTAACCGATGACGTTCTTGCTGATGAGGCCGGACGGAAATGGTTCTATTCGTGGCGCGATGTTGGGATTTCCGAACGGACGTTGATCGGAACAATCATCCCCAAGACTGCAACGGGGGACAAAGCTCCGATACTATTCTCTGATCATCCCCCTAAGCTTTTTGCTGCGCTGGCGGCTGTGCTAGGCTCCCTTGTCGCCGACTACGCAGTTCGTCAGCGCGCGATGAACATCAAGTTCTTTGTTCTGGAGCAAGCACCGGTGCTGTCTCCAGAGCAACTCATGAAGGAAATGCCATGGCTTGGTGCGACACCTGCAGAATGGCTAAGACCTCGCGTGCTGGAGCTTTGCTATACTAACGTCGAACTGGATAGTTTCGCAGACGACCTGGGTCACGACTCAGGTCCATTCAAATGGAACCCTGAAAGACGCTCTCTGATTCAAGCCGAAATTGATGCCGCTCTGCTGCACCTTTATGATTTGGACAAGAAGCAGGCAGAGTGGATCTTGGACTCGTTCACAGTCTTACGAAAGTACGAAGAGCGCGACCACGGCGGGTTTCGTACCAAGCAGCTCGTTATGGCCGCCTACGATGCCATGGAAAAAGCGAAAGAGGTCGATACAGTATACGAAACTCTTCTCATTCCCCCCCCTGCCGATCCTGGGCTGTGTCATCCGACCACAATTGCGGCAGTTGCGCAGATTGCGGCTGTTTTGTCGGACGGCATTTGGGCACGTAAAACCCAGCAGCCCCACGACGCCGGCGCCGCCCTAACCGGGATCCTTAAAGTGATCGATGGGCCGAAGCCGAGCCGCACGATCCGACTCGCCGCTGCGATGATACTGGAGCCGCACCTTCTGACGTCACTGCTCCCTGAGGCGCAAGCGCGGGAGTGGCAACGACTGGTCGGCCAGGAGGCTGAACCACGCACCGGCAATGTGGTGGGCTTCGCGGCGCGCGCGAACCAGGGCTGGGGCGTCGCCGTCTCTAATCATCGCGGCAACGGCCGCCTGATCGAAAACCTGTCGGCAGGAACGTGGGCGCCGGGATCAGGCCTCGATGCGTTCGACACAGCTGGCTGGCCCGACGGGCGGGCGGGGTTCGTGCTAGAGGCTCTGCGCCAGCTAGATCTTGATCAAACCGTGACTTCGATGCCGGACGAGGTCCGGGGCTGGATTACGCATGCCGCCGCAGCATGAAATGTTCGAGCCTCCAAAGCTCAGCCTGACCTTACCGGCGGGACTAGAAGGACCGCGGCTGTGGCTGCGACGCTTGGCGATTTGGGAAGAACCGGGCGGCCAGAAGATCCGCGATATCGAGCTTCGGCCGGGACTCAACATCGTCTGGTCCCCAGATGGCTTCGATGACACCAGCGCTGGCAGCGTACGCGCCATAGGTCACGGAAGTGGCAAGACCCTGTTTTGCCGCCTGCTGCGCTACTGCCTCGGCGAGCAGCGCTTCGCCGACGAGACCCAGCGGGAAAGCATCGCGCTCGCGCTGCCGAACGGCGTCGTCGGCGCGGAGGTCATGCTCGACGGCGTGTGCTGGGCGGTGGTGCGGCCACTGGGTATGCGCCGCCGGCACGTCGCGATCGCCGATGGCAACCTCGATGAGATCGCGGCTGGCGACGGCGCAACCACAAGTATCGACCCGCTGATCGAGGCCATCGAACGGACCATCGTGACACCCGGAGTCGCGGCCCTGGCTCGCCTCCAGCCCGACCAAAAAGCTTGGCCGATCGCGCTCGCCTGGCTTACCCGCGATCAGGAATGCCGCTTCGACGACGTCCTTGACTGGCGTTCCCCGGCATCCGGCTCTGATGCACCGCTTCCAGCGAGTGGACGCGAAACCGGCCCTCGGCGTGAAGCGCTTCGGGCATTCCTTATGGCGATCACCGAGGAGGAACAGCAAACTCGACGCGCAGAGGAAGCGCTGCGAGCCGAAGTCACCGCAGCAGAGCGGGAAGCGTCGTACCTCGATTGGGATCGCAACCGACGCCAAGAACGACTGATCGATCAGCTCGACCTTGGCGGACAGACCTTGCCGGAGATGCCCCTTCTCCTGGATTTGTTTCGAAAGGCCGCCGAAGAGCAGCTCGCAGCGGCCGCACAGCTTCCGACTGGTGACAGCTCGGAACTTGGGCAGGCCCGGAAGGCGTTGCAGGCAACCCGTGAAGAACTGCGGCGGACTGACGAAGAGCGCATCCGCGTGGAGGCGCAGATACCGGCGGAGAAGCACGTAATGACTCTGCTCGCCAGCGAAATGCCAAGTCTGTCAGCGGCGGCTGAGAACGCGGCCAGTCAGGTGTGCCCGGTCTGTGAGGTGCCGATCGACAAGGTGCTCGCGGAGAAATGCGGCCTGTCCCACAAGCTGCACAATGAGACAGAATGCCGAGCCCGCCTAGCTACCAAGCGCCAGGAAGTCGGCGATCAGAAGCAAAAAATCGAGNNTAAAAGCTCTTCAGCCTGCCGGCGCTCTCGGGCGCCAGCAGGTCGAGGAGGCGGAGAAGCGGGTTCAAGCCATCGAAAGCGTACGCGACGCGCGCACGTCCGCATGGCAGGCGGCGACGCGACTCAAGGAAGGCGTCGAGCGATTTACGGAGCTATCGACCGAGCGAGATGAGGTCCGAAAGCGGCTCCGTAGCCTCGAGGACAGGTTGACCAAAGAACGGGAGCGGCTTGCAGCCTTCCGCGACAAGCAGGGCCTTACCTTCGGCCGAATAACGGAGAAATTCTCCGCCATCATTCGTCGTCTGATCAACGAGAATGCGAAGGGAGCCGTGACGCTGAGCGGCGATAGGCTGCAATTGACCGTCGATGTCGACGGAGATCGCCGTACAGCGGCCATAGAGTCGCTTAAGGTGCTGGCTTTCGACCTCGCCTGCCTCTGCTTGAGCATCGAGGGCGCAACGCGCATCCCCGCATTCCTCGTTCACGATAGCCCCCGTGAGGCCGATCTCGGTCTCAGCATCTATGACGAGCTGTTCCGGCTGATGCGTGAGCTTGAGGAGATGACCGGAACAGCGGCCTTTCAATACATCGTGACGACCACTACTCGCCCCCCTGATGACCTCCGCTGCGATCCTTGGCTGAGGCTGACCCTGAGGGGAGCACCTGGGTCGGAACGTCTCATGGCGCGAGATCTATAGACAATGATTGAAGCGCCCCAGTCCTTTGTGGTTCGCGAGGAATGTGAGAAGGCCGCGTCGCAGAACGGTTTTCGACGTGTTCTAGGCGAAGATGCCGGGTGGCGAGCATTCGCGTCCACCACGGCGCACGGAGTTATCTATCTGGCCGCCGAGGGCATCAATGGGCCGTGGTTTCTCGCTGTAGATCATGCTGGCGTAGTCGCTGAGCTCGAACCGCCTTCAGCGGATGTGCAAGGCCCCGGCAAAGCCCGTTACGCCTTCGCAACCCTGCGCGAACTGTACGCTGCGGTCGATCGCGTATACGCGCTTGGCCTCAGCCTTCCTGACGCGCCGCTGCGCGAGTTCGAAACCCGCGTCGCCAATCTGCCGCGAACCACCGAGGCCGAGCGTCTCGTCGTACAGCGGATCGGCCAGGACATTTTCCGTACCCGTCTGATGGACTACTGGCAGGGCCGCTGTCCCCTGACCGGCATCACCGACGCAGCCCTAATTCGTGCCTCTCACATCATCCCCTGGGCGGAATGCGAGACAGACGCGGAAAGGCTTGACGTGCACAACGGCCTCCTCCTCTCGGCGCTTTGGGATGCCGCATTCGACCGCGCGCTTGTGACCTTCGACGACCACGGCCGGCCGGAGTTCTCGCCGAGTCTCAGCGAGCGAGCTCATTCCGAACTTCGCTGGACCGCCCCCATCCCCCTGACGGATGAACATCGCCGGCGGCTTGCCAGCCACCGGGAGAGGGCGCGCGGGCTAGTCATAGCGCAGGTCCGTGACGACCCAGCCTGATCTCCGCGACCGCCGAAACCAATGCAGAGTTAAGCGCCAGCATCGCAGCCTGCAGGTGCGACAGGCTGACATAGGCTTCGAACTCGATGGGCGCGTCCCCCGCGTCGATTGGCGTTCCGTAGTTGCCATACCGGAATGCGGTCGAATTTGGATCGATGGCAGCCAATTCCTTCATTCGCCTCACGATCCAGGCAGGCACATCTTGTCTATATTTATCTTTGACCATTTCCACGAAGCTGTCGGTGAGGCCAGTCAAATTATGAGTTCGCTTGGAAGCGGGTAGTGCGGCTTTGAGAATGAGTTCGCAAGAGTGCCGGTAGAGGAATAGGGCTGCGTTGCCTACCTGGTAGTCGGCGATACGCTTCTCCTTAATCGCGTCCACCAGCTCATTGGCGGCAGCGAAGTATTCCTCGGCAAGGGAAGCGGTATTGGCCTGCATCATACCGCCGATGGCGAAGCCGTACGGCCCGGACCATTCGTCCTCACGTGCGTGGTCCCCGGTAAGCTCCTCGAAGAGCGGGCGGGTCATGGTCTCTTCGGTAAAGACATCAGCGCGCGTCACGCGAACATATCCTTCAAAATCGATTGACCAGTGCGAGCAGCCTGCCCGGGGGTATCGGCGGCCAAAGTTATAGGCGCATGTCGAAGAGTCATCCTTTCCTCCGACCCGCTAGGCGCGGCGCAACATCCGCTCGATGTGCACGCGCTGATAGCCATGCGAATGGACCTGCTGGCGAAGCTGCCGGATGTCGCGCACGCCGAACGCCACAGCGGCCTTCAGTGGGCTGGCGAAAGTCGCGTAGTAGGTCCAGCGCACGCCGGCGGGCAGCGGGGCATTCTGCCGCCGATCAGTGATGACGACGTCGCGCGGGTCGCTCGCGTTGCGGAATGCGTGAAAGGTGAACCAGTCGGGGCGGCGGTAGCGCGCGGCCTTGCTGAACGGTACTGACTGCACCTTCACGTCACTCTGGTCGAGCACCCAATCCCTCTGCTCCAAGATTTGCCGGACCATGTGGCCGACCATCTGCTTCACGCGATCGGCCAGGACCTCTTCCCTGAACTCTGTGAGAAGCTGCTCCTCGATGCCTTCGACTGCGGGCTTGCTCAGTTCAGAGGCCGTTTCCAGTCGCGCCACATTCTCCGGACGCGTCAGGAACCCCCAAATGTGCTGGCCGAGATCCGACTCGTAAAGCGATGTGAATTTCTCTGGGCTGTAGGCAAACATGAGAGGGCCTCCTTTACCGGGCAAATATGGCCGGTTATATAGGACTGTCAATGGCGGGGCGGCGGCTATTAGACTGCCGAAATCGGGAGGCGGGCTTGGATTTCGAGGATCTTGTCACGGCATTGGCGCCGCCGCCAAACCGCGTCGGCAAGGCGAATGACGCGCATGAGCACCACCTGTACGAAGGTGCGGTGATGGTCGCCTACGCCATGCATCTGCTGCGCACGGAAGGCGCTCGCGACGTGCGCATCCATCCTGACGGCGAGCATGGCAAGCAGTTCGACTTCGCAGGTTGGCTTTCGCGCCGTGGGTTCTCGAAGACGTCTAGCCTTGGCAGCACGGCTTATGGCGGCGTTTACAGGAACCCTGAGGGCCAGACTATTACGGTTAATCCCCGTTCGGGTCTCAGCGATGTGGTGGCGGAAGGTGGAGGCCAGGTCATCTCGGCCGAGTGCAAGGGTGGCATCATCAACACCCGCCATCCCGGACAGGTATCGCGGCTCTACAAAGGGCTTTGCGAGACGGTAGGCATGTTGATGGCGACCCCGGCGCAAGGCCGTCGCCAGGTCGCGGTCGTGCCGATGACGGAAGGCACGATTCGGCTCGCGGAGCGCTTGGCCCCTCGGTGTGCATTGGCCGGCATTGAGATCGCGCTGATCGGCAGCCGTGGTGAGGTCGTGAGCATATCGCCATGGCTGAATATTGAGGAGCGCCTGGGCCAGACGCCGGAGACGAGCAAGAATATGGGGGCGTCGGGGAAATGCTGAGCAGAGGATCGGAGTGGCGCCGGTGGGAGCCGCACATTCACGCGCCAGGCACCGCGATGAACAATCAATTCGGCGGGCCGACCGCCTGGGAAGACTATTTGACCGCGCTGGAAATGGCGGCGCCGGCGATCGAGGCGATCGCGGTGACCGACTACTACGTGACGGATACATACGAGGAGGTGCTTCGGCGCAAGGTGGCTGGCAGGCTGCCGAAGGCCAAGCTCGTCTTTCCCAACGTCGAGCTGCGGTTGGACGTGGCGACGGCCAAGGGCGGTTTCGTCAACCTCCACCTCTTCGTCAGCCCGGAAGACCCGAAGCACATCGAGGAGCTGCAGCGCCTGCTCTCGCGCCTGCAATTCAACGTGATGCAGGATCGCTTCGATTGCACCCGGGCCGACCTGATGCGCCTCGGCAAGAAGGCTGATCCCAACATCACCGACGATCGCGCGGCGCTCGCCTACGGCGCCAACCAGTTCAAGGTCAATTTCCAGAAGCTCCGCGAAGTGTTCTCCGAAAGCGGATGGGCGAGGAACAACATCCTGATCGCGGTGGCCGGCGGCGCGACGGACGGCACGTCGGGCGTGCGGGAGGCTGCCGATCAGACGATCCGACGCGAGATCGAGGGCTTCGCCCATGTGATCTTCGCGGGCAGCCCTGCGCAGCGTGAGTTCTGGTTGGGTCAGAAGGACCTCAGGCCCGACGAAATCCGCGCGCGCTACGGCGGGCTGAAGCCCTGTCTGCACGGGAGCGACGCGCATAAGCTCGACGACGTGGCGTCGCCATTCGGAAATCGCTTCTCGTGGATCAAGGGCGGGCTCGAATTCGATGCGCTCCGCCAAGCGTGTATCGATCCCGACGGGCGCGCCTATGTCGGTGAGCAGCCGCCGCGCTCGGCCATGCCGTCGCAGGTCATCTCGCACGTCCAGACCGGCAATGCGGATTGGGCCACCACGCCCGACATCCCTCTCAATCATGGTCTCGTCGCCATCATCGGCGCGCGCGGATCGGGGAAGACAGCCCTGGCCGACGTGATCGCGGCCGGCTGCGACGCGATTTCGCCGTCCGGCTGGAACGCCGATGAGAACATCAGCCCGTCGTTCTTAGCCCGGGCGCGCAAATTGATCGGCAACGCATCGACGACGCTGACCTGGGGCGGGGGCGCGACGGTGACGCGCGCCCTGGATGGCAGCGACGCCAACGGCCATATGACCTTTCCGCGTGCCCGGTATCTCTCCCAGCAATTCGTCGAGGAGCTTTGCTCGGCCAAGGGCGTCTCCGACGGCCTGGTTGACGAGATTGAGCGCGTGATCTTCGAGTCGCATTCCCAGGACGATCGTGAATGGGCGCTCGATTTCGCCGAGCTGCGCGACCAGCAGACTTCGCGGTTCCAGCAGGCGCGCGAGCGCGAGGCCGAGGCGATCGCCGACATCTCGGACCGCATCGCCACTGAGTTTGAGAAAGAAAGCCTTGTCGCAACGCTGACCACCCAAGTCGGGCAGAAGAAGAAGCTGATCGCGGATTACACAGCCGATCGCGCCAAGCTCGTCGTCAAGGGCACCGAGGCGCAGGTGGCTCGGCACACCCAGCTCAGCGGGGCGGCCCAGAATCTACGCAACAAGATCCAGTCCTTCGGCAATCAGCGCCGCACCTTCGTCGCCCTGCAGGACGAGGTCCGAAGCGTCCGCGCCACCGGCGCGCCGGAG
>PKWC01000082.1 GCA_003131925.1 Alphaproteobacteria bacterium
TCCGGGAGGAGTTCAAGGAGCTGCTCGACGCCGCGGATATCGACCAGCTCGTGGTGATCGTTGACGATCTAGATCGCTGCCTGCCGCAGACGGCGATCGCGACCTTGGAGGCGATCCGGCTATTCCTGTTCGTCGAGCGCACTGCCTTCGTCATCGGCGCCGACGAACTCATGATCGAATACGCCGTCCGCGAACACTTCCCAGATCTGCCGCCCAGCTCGGGCCCAGTCAGTTACGCCCGAAATTATCTGGAGAAGCTCATTCAGGTGCCATTCCGCATCTCGGCCCTGGGTCTAGCCGAGACCCGCCTCTACGTCACCCTGCTTCTCGCCGAGAACGCGCTCGGCGCAAAGGACGCCCGCTTCGAGCGCCTTCTGGCAGCCGCACGGGAAGAAATGAAACGGCCCTGGATGAGCCGCGGGCTCGATCGCAAGACCGTCGAGATCGCCATGGGCGGAACGGTGCCGCCGGAGGTTGATCAGGCGCTCGTGGTCAGCGCCCACGTGACCAAGATCCTGAGCGAGGGGACGCGCGGCAATCCCCGGCAGATCAAGCGATTTCTCAACTCCATGATGTTGCGCCACGCCATCGCCGAGGAGCGCGGGTTCGGCGGCGACATTCAACGCCCGATCCTTGCCAAGATAATGCTGGCGGAACGGTTCCACCCGGACTTCTACGAGCAGGTTGCGCGCCTTGCGGCGGTCGCGCGGGATGGGAAGCCGGAGGCGCTGGCCCGCTTCGAAGATCATATTCGGAACCCGGTCGAAGGTGAGGTAGACGATCGGCCGGTGGCGAAGAGCGCGAAAAAGCCCGCCAAGTCCGATATTCAGCCATTCCCGCCTGAAGCGGAGGAGTGGGTGAAAAGCGAATGGGCGAGCGGCTGGGCCGCAATCGATCCCCCGCTGGCTGACGTCGACCTCCGGCCCTACGTTTTCGTCACGCGAGACAAACGCAGCTCACTCGGAGGATTGGTGGCCGCCAGCCATCTGGAGGGCCTCGTCGAGAAGCTGATGGGACCGCGCCTAGCGGTGCGAGGAGCCGCCCAGGAGATTGGCAAGCTCGTCGGCTCGGAGCCGGAAGAAGTCTTCCAGGCGATCCGGGGGCGTATCCTTCAGGAGGACAGTTTCGCTACCGAACCAAAAGGGGTTCCGGGTTTGGTCGCTCTGGTAGAGGCCCATCCGGCGCTTCAGCGGCGCCTGCTTGGTCTCGCTCGTGAGTTGCCGGTAGAGAAGGTGGGGTCTTGGGCTGCGGCTGCTTGGGGAAGCTGCCTCACGGATGCCGCGGTCGCGTCAGAGTTCCAGGAAGTACTCAGGGGTTGGGCCGACCAGGGCGTTAACAGGGTGCTGAAGACCGCAGCGCAAGGCGTTCTCAAAATGCCAAGGGCTTGATTGCGATGGGAACATCCAGCGGCTATGGCGGCCCGGCAACGGGCTTGGTCCCATCTTGGGCCGATGATCCGATGCCTAGCGCGGCGCCCGCCCCACCCCTCGANNCATGCGGCCCGCTGAACCAACCCCGACAATGCAGCCTTTGCCACCTCAGCCCGATGCGCCCGGCGCCGGCATGCTGGGCGGGGCGCGGGGCAGCTTCACTCGGTTCGCCCGGACGGGAAGTCGAGCCGCGCTCGGGAGGGCACTCTCCAATTATGTGCGCCATGGAACAGGCGGGGCGTGGAGTGCGGCGCGCCGAATGGGATCTTCGCGCGGCACTGGCGTGCGCCTCCTTGGGGTCGTCCGCGATTTTCAGGGCCTTGGCCCCGCTGAGACGCTTCGGCGGCTCAATCTGCCGGGGCTCGCTGGGCGGCCAGCGGACCAGGTCTTTCTCGCGCTCCTAGAGTTCCTGTGTCCGCCCGGCGGAGCGATCGACGAGGCGATCGCTCGCCAGGCGATGCTGGACGCCATCGCTGATCTTGCGGAGGCGGGTGTCGGGAGCTTCGAAGGTATGCTGCCCGATCAGCTGCAGGAGTTCTTCCTCGATTTCATCGCGCGCTCGATCGAAGGTCGCGTCATGGCCGATCTCGCCCAGCGCGGTGTCACGATCCCGGACGATGTCTCCATGGTCGAGCACGCTCAACAACAGCTCCACGACTTTGTAACAGGTTGCACGCGCGGTGTTCTCNNGAGGCGGCATTCGAAGTCATAGCCGCTGCCGGCGAGGTCGCAGCATGACACATCAGACGATCATTTGCCGTCTCAGCCTCGCCGACAACGCACCCGTGCCGCCCTGCCGCGCTGGCAGCCACATCACCGAAATTTCGTTCATCGATGGTGACCGGCGGCTCGGCTACGGGTTAGGGCAAGCTCTCGATCAGCTCCGTCAACTCGGATTGCGCCCCTCCGAAGGCGCCATCGATTTGGCGCTGCTGGCGGCCGTTGCAATGGCCGCCGATACGCGCATTTCACGTGCCAGCGCCTCCCAGGACGCCTGGACGCGCGAGATTGACCTGAATGTCCCGGTTGCAGCGCCTGCGATCTGGAACCCGCTGGCGCCCCTCATCGTCCAGGCCCTCAATTTCCTGACAGGGGATCATTGGGACATACATTTTCGCCCACGTGTCCCCGGCCTCTCTTCTCTGGCGATGGCGCCAGAGAAGCTACGCATCGCGAGCGCGAAGACTGTTTGCCTCTTCTCGGGCGGGCTCGACAGCTTCATCGGCGCGACCGACCTCCTTGCAGCCGGAGAGGTGCCGCTCCTGGTAAGCCATTACTGGGACGGCAACACGAGTAAGCACCAGACCTATTGCTACGAGGCCCTGAAGCGGCGCTTCCCGACCGCGACGCTTCACCACATCAGAGCGCGCGTCGGCTTCCCTGGAGATACGGTTGAGGGCTCAGCGGTCGAGAACACGCTCCGCGGCCGTTCATTCATCTTTTTCGCGCTGGCGGCGCTCGCGGCCGATGCTCTCGGCGGCGACGTCGTGGCCCATGTCCCGGAGAACGGCTTCATTTCCCTGAATGTGCCTCTCGATCCGCTCCGCCTCGGTGCGCTTAGTACCCGGACCACTCACCCGTTCTTCATGGCGCGCATCAACGAATTGTTTCACGCACTCGGACTAAATGTCCGACTAGAAAACACCTATCGCCACAAGACCAAGGGTACGATGGCAAAGGAATGCGCTGACCTCACCTTCCTCATGAAAGAGACCCGCAATACCATGTCGTGCGCGTCGGCGACTAAGACCCGCTGGGCCAGCGACGAGAACCAACGCCAGCCAAAACACTGTGGATACTGTGTACCTTGCCTGATCCGCCGCGCAGCTGTCCTTGAGGCCTGGGGCGCAGATGATACGCCCTACCAGATCCCCGACCTGCGTGGGCACGTCCTCAACACGGACCGGGCCGAAGGCGAGCACGTGCGGTCGTTCCAACTCGCTCTGTCACGGCTCGACGAGAA
>PKWC01000093.1:0-49008 GCA_003131925.1 Alphaproteobacteria bacterium
GGCATAGAGGACGCCGAGCGCGAAGGCATAAACCTGCTGGCCCAGTGCGACTGGCCATGCACGCAGCGAGAAATTCTGGGCGTGCAGGAGCGCGAAGATCAGAGCCACAAGGATGCCGGCCCAGTTCATCCGGAAATTGCCGATGCGCAGCGAGCCGGGCATCGTGGCCGCCAGATAGGTCACGAGCAGAGCGCGGAACGGGATTTCCTCCGTCGGTCCGACATAGACGCCTTCGAAGAAAAGCCAACCGGCGACATTTGTCCGCGTGAGGGGATATCCGGGATTGGGCGTTACATGTGCGATCAGCTGTGGCGCATAATCGACGAGCGTCATCAGGACGCCGAATATTGCCCCCCAGAGAATGGCGGCGCCCACATAGGTTTTGCCGCGCGGCAGGTGCAGTCCGTAATCCGCCGGGACGCGCCATTTCAGGATTGCGATGACTACCAGCGCCACCAGCAGCTGAAACGCATGCTGCACATACAGCCAGGGGAGTATGGGACCCGCGGGCGACGGCGTGTGANNCGAAACAACTTGCTCGAAAAGAATGCCGCATACGCCGCCACGTAGGGCAGTCCGAAACCGAGCAGAACCACCACAGCAATCGGCACGAGCTTCGGGCGGAAACCCACATCGTTTCCCATGTCTGCCGTAGTCGTCATCGTCCGATCTAATCGGCTCGCCCAGCACCCGTCTTGAATGGATTTGACCTCCGCCGCCAATAAGCGGGCGCCTGGCCCGTCAACGCTCTCGTGGCCCGTGACATGTGCGCCTGGTCCGCAAACCCGGTCAGGACGGCAACCGAGGCGAGGGACTCTGCGCTGCCGATGATCTCGGCGAGCGCCCGCCGCGTGCGCGCTTCGGTGCGAAAGCTTGCCGGAGTGAGTCCGAACACTCTTCGGAACCCGCGTGAAACCGTCTCCGCCGCCAGGCCGTAGGCAGCTGCCCACGCGCCGATAGGGAGCTGAGGATTACAGATAAGCTCTGCGGCCAGCATATCGGGCCAGTCGCCGGGCGAACGCGTTGTTTTGACCAGTTGTTCGCGCAACTGAAGGTTTGCCGATATCGGATCGGTTTCTGCGGTTCTCGCGATCGCGTCCGCATTTGCCACGTGGGCGACGGTCCAGGCCCGGAAACACCATCCCGTATCGACAAGGTTCAGGATCCGGGCGCCCTTGTGACTGAAACGGTCCAGATGCGCGTCCAATCGGGCATGCAGAAGAACATCGCGTGGGCCGACGCGAAATCGCCCATGGCTCCCGCATTCCTCATAAGTACCGGCAAGAACGACGGCAGCGTAGGCTTGTTCATGGCGATGGCGCGGAGCGAGGGCATTCGGGTGCCACTCTTCCCGTCCGCTCACGATTCGGGCGAATGCTTTCATGGGTCCCAAGTATGTGCCCCTGCAGCACCTGTGACCAAGACGTGACCGGAATGACGTTCGCCGCCCGCGGGCCGGGCGTCAGTGACGGAAGTGCCGCATTCCGGTGAAGGCCATCGTCATGCCCGCCTCATCTGCGGCCTTGATCACGGCCTCGTCCCGGATCGATCCGCCCGGCTGAATGACCGCCGTCGCGCCCGCTTCGGCGACCGCCAGGAGACCGTCGGGGAAGGGAAAATAGGCGTCCGACGCCGCGGCGGAGCCCTTCGTTCGCGATTCCGGGAGGTGCGCCGCTTCGGCAGCCTCGCGCGCCTTCATCGCAGCCATGCGGGCCGAGTCGACGCGGCTCATCTGGCCTGCGCCGATGCCCACCGTCTGCAAAACCCTCGCGTAGACAATCGCATTGGACTTCACATGCTTGCAGACGGTGAAGGCGAACAGCATGTCGGCAAGTTCACGGGCCGTCGGCTGGCGGCGGGTTACGAAATTCAGGTCCGCCCCCGTGACATGTGCCGTGTCGCGCGATTGCACCAGAAACCCTCCCGCGACGCTCTTGAATGCCAGCCCGTCGGCGCGCGGATCGGGGAGACCTCCCGCAAGCAGCAGCCGAAGGTTCTTTTTCGTCAACAGGATGGTGCGGGCGCCCTCATCGGCATCCGGCGCGATGATCACTTCCGTAAACAGCTTCGCGACTTCTTCGGCCGTCGCCGCTTCGAGCTTGCGGTTGAACGCGATGATACCGCCAAAGGCGCTGACCGGATCGCCGGCGAGCGCGTTCGCATAAGCCTCGCGCTGCGTGGATGCCAGAGCCACGCCGCACGGATTGGCATGCTTGACGATGACGCAGGCGGCATGGGCGCGCGGATCGAATTCGGCAACGAGCTCATAAGCCGCGTCGGTGTCGTTGATATTGTTGTACGAAAGCTCCTTCCCCTGGAGTTGTTGCGCCGTGGCGACGCCGAAACGATGCTCTTCGTCCGCATAAAAAGCGGCTTGCTGGTGCGGATTTTCGCCGTAACGCAGGGATTGTCTCAGCCAGCCCGCGAAAGCGCGACGGCGCGGCGGGGACCTGTCGCCGGATTTCGCGGCTTCGCTCTCCAGCCAGTTCGAGACCTCGGCATCGTAGGCGGCGGTTCGCGCATAGGCGATCTGGGCAAGCCTGCGGCGGAGGGTAGGGCCGGTCGAGCCATCCCGACTGTCCATTTCGGCAAGGACCGTGGCGAAGTCCTCCGAATCGACAACGACCGTGACCCATCCATGGTTCTTCGCCGCAGCGCGGATCATCGCCGGCCCGCCGATATCGATGTTCGCGATCGTCTCTTCGAAGCCCGCTTTCCTCGCGACGGTTGCTTCGAACGGGTAGAGATTGCAGACGAGCAGATCGATGCCGTCGATTCCATGCACCCCCATCGCCTCGATATGTTCCGGTCTGTCGCGCAGGGCAAGCAGTGCTCCGTGAATGCGCGGATGCAGCGTCTTGACGCGGCCATCCATGATTTCGGGAAAACGCGTGACCTCCGCCACTTCTGTGACCGTGAGTCCTGCGTCGCGCAATGCCGTCGCCGTCCCGCCTGTGGAGATGAGCGCGACCTGGTGGCGTGCCAGCCCGTTCGCGAACTCGACAAGCCCTGTCTTGTCGGACACCGAAAGAAGCGCGCGGCGGATGGGGCGAAGCGGCATGAGCGGCTCTTACTTCCTGAATATCCAAAAGAGAAGCGAAAGGAGGAAGCTTATGACGAGGCAGGTCGCGAGCGGAATGGTGAGATGCATGCCGGGACGGTCGAGGTTGATGTCGCCCGGCAACCGCCCGAGACCGAGCCGGCTGAGCCACGGCCAGAACACGCCTGCCGCCACAAGCGCCGCGCCGATGACGATCAATGTTTTTCGCGGATCCATCGGGTGCCATTCACACCTGAACGGAGTGGCCGCGCAAATGCGCCGGAAGGAGGGTTGCCCGTCGAAGCCACGCACACGAGTGCCGCGAACGTAGCTCGTGCTGCGCAATAGCCCGCAAACAATTCAGTTCCAGTTAAGCCAGTCGCGCCCGCCCTCGCAATCCTCGCGCCGAAGGCATACAGTAGGGTCTGTTTGATTGGGGGAGTTGGCCCCGCAATATGCGCAGTTGTTTGCAATCTTGGTCCCGCTTGCATTCGTGGCGACAGGTGCTCAAGCCGCTGTAGCGATCTCCTCTCAACCGACAAAGAACATGGACTGTTCCGGGCGGGCAATGTCACGGTGACGATTGGTTCCGGCGCCCCGCGGGCACGTGATATCGACGTAGAGGCCGATATTGCGTGGAACCGGAATACAATTCGCGGTGTGCTGCTATTGACAGAGCTGCATGGTAGTTGCCCACACAGACGGGCCGGCAAATTGCGTGGCCGACCAGGCGCTGCGCGGCAGTCAAACCGCTGAAGGGGTACGATGGCCTATACATGGGGTGAAATGATCGCGGAGTTTCGCGCGCTCGGGGGTACAGCCGACAATATCGTGCAGGCAAACGGTTCCCTCGGTCGCGGAATTTTTCGGATCGACCGGGACAAGCCGACCCGGCTGCACGTTCCGGCGAACCTCCTGATTCCGACGGGAGACATTGAGTTTGTGGACGGCCGGATCGAGATAAAGGATTCTGTCGAGATCGGGCAACGAGAGCGGGAGTTCTTCGAAAAATACCAGAATGCGTTTTCATGGGGCATCGCGCGGCCAGAATGCGCCGCACACGTTGAGGGGATGAATAATTTGCCGCCCGACGTGGCGTCGGCACTGTCTGTTCCATCCGGGTTGGGAGGGCAAATCGAAGAAGGCGAAGACGTGGTGGGTCAGTGGTTCCTGCAGAGCAGACGAATCAGCCGAAGCGACAAAATGTTCATCATGCCCGTGATGGACCTGGTAAATCACGGGATCGGCGTACCGGGGTATAATGTCAAGGATGGAGTCTCCATCGGGGGACAGTTTTCCGATGAAGTTCTCGTGCACTATTGCTTGGGATATCCCTTCGGGATTTTTCTGGGCTTTGGTTTCGCGAGTCCGGAACGCGGGTGTTTCAGTCTCCCGGCAATGCGGGAGGGTTCCCGCAACCTGATCATCCAGCGGAATTTCAATTTCAAATCCAAGCGCAGCTCTTTTTCCGTTCCTGATTTCAAGATACAGGACGACAAAGTCATACTGTCATGCCTGATGATCGGAAACATGAAACCTCCCAGACTCTCCAAGGGCATATTCGTGAGCATCATGAAAGAAGCGGGAAAGCCGAACTCCGAAGAGGAATTCGACACGCTTCTTCGTGAGAATCGCATGAAATTTCTTAATCTGCTCGAATTCGTGGAATCGATGCAGGGAGAACTGGGTCAGACCCTCAGGACAATGATCCGCTTTCAGTTTGCGGCGATGTCGCATTGCATGGGGATGCGCGAGCTGTAGCGCACATCGCGCGGGTCCGAGAACAGACGGGGCGGAAGCCGTCCGGGGGTTGATCCCAAAACGGCCGGACATGTATTCTGGCCGCAACCAAAAGTCGCACCGACTTGCGGATGCCCCGGAGAAAGCATGATCTGGTCCAACCGGTGCTCATCCGGGGAATGCCGGTTTATGAAAAGCGCGGCACGAATGGGCCTGTTGGCGGCCGCGCTGACCGGTGGTGCCGCCATGGCGGCCGGCGTTGCCAGCGCGCCATCATACACACTGAACGGCTACAGCTTCGGCGGCATGCCGGGCGTGAATACCCTCGAGCTGGAGGCCAAACTCAAGCAAAAGGAAGGCGCGCGCATCACACGGGCGGACGTTGCCGCCGACCAGGCCATTCTCGCAAAGGAGCTGCAGGCGCGGCATATCAAGGGGCAGCTGTTCGCCAGCATTGCCGAAAGACACGGCCGCGTCTGGGTCATTTTCGACCTGCAGGAGCCCGACCGGCCGACGGCGAGATTTGAAAAGTTGGCCCGCCGCCTCGAATCGCAAAATTTTGCGGGTGCATCTCGTATTTCCGCCAGCGCTCTGGCTGCCGCCACTGGCCTGAAACAAGGCGACCCGCTCTCGCCAGAAAAAATAAATGCGGCACGGCAGGCGATTGTGGCCGCGTACGCGAAGACCATGTCGGGCAACGTGGTATCCATTAAGGGCAACGCAAGCTAGGGCCGCCGGCGAAACAACGCCGACCTGGATCATCGGCGAGCCGAAGTGAACTCCGGGCCAACCTCAACACGCGCCTCGCGAACATTCCTTATGGTTAAAAAACTTTTTCGGCTTGCGCTACCATTTGAGCTTGTTTAACTTGCGTTTATGGTCCGCTAAGGGGGCGTGCAGTGGGGCCGTTCGGCTGACACCGATTTATCGCCATGCCCGGCTCTTAAAATCAAGGGAAGATCTCAATGAACAACATCATCAAAATCCTACTCGGTGGTGCGGCGCTCTCCGCGCTGGCAACCGCCCCTGCCATCGCTGGGGACGCTCCGCATTTCAGCATTACGGCGCTGCATGCTGGCAACGCGGTCTTCAAGTCCAAGCTCCAAGTCCCTGGGCGCAAAAACGTGACCTATACGGTCGCCGTTTCCACCTACGTTCCGGCGTCGGACCTCGGCACCGCGGTGCACTTGCTCGGCACGTACTACAAGTTTAACAGCAACAGCTCGCTGTGCACCACTCCGAAGATGAAGATCAAGGTTCCGAAGAAGAGCACATACGCGAAGCTCGGCCATGCGACCGAGACATATTCCGAGGGCTGCGCCTCGGGCCCGACCAAGTTCTATGGCGACACCTACGACCTCAAAAAAGCGAAAGGCGAAGGCAAGGTCGACAGCTTCGTTTCCGTCCTGACAGCCAAGTTCAAGAACTCCAGAGGAAAGTACAACGGCACGCTGAACCTGGACGTCAAGGTCAGCATCGGTGCGTAATTCGCGACCGATTTTCTAACCAGTACGGTGCCGGCGGCCTCAGGCCGCCGGCATTTTTTTGCCGTGTCGAAGTCTCGCCTAACGACCGGTTCAAGGGCGCGGACGATGCCACTGATTCGAATTTGCCTCCGGCGGGCAGAGGCTGCGCCTCTTCACACCGCCGGGGCCGGCGGCCCCAGACCCCGATCCACTGCTTGGCTACCCGGGGAGAGACAGCGTCGCAATGACGGTCCAGGGGCGGCACGCCCCTGGTGGAATCCAGAGGCAAAGCCTCTGCCCGCCGGAAGCAAAACACGCGGGCGCCCGGCCGGTGATTGACGCCCGGCCTTGCCAAGCCCGACTATTCTCAGCAATACGATGCGCGCAGGCGCGGACCTTACCGGCATGCGGCACGGTGTGGCGGTAACTGGAAAACCGGCTTCGGTGTTCGCTGGCGCGGATACCCCCCCAAGCCCATCCGATGGGAGACGCAGAGACGTGACGAAGCCGACGCCGCCGCCGGCGATGATCAAACCATTCGCCGTGATCCGGGCGCAGCCCGGCGCCGGCGGCCAGCCCTACACAGGGGTTGATCTGCTGGACCCCTTTCGCGGCGCGCGCGGCCTGCCGCTGCGCCCCAAGGCTTCGGAACCCGCCGCGCCTGCCAAGAAAACGCGGGAAGAAATCGCCCATCTGTATGAGGTCGGGCGCACCAGCGCCGCCATGAGCTTCCACGAACTGGCGCTGGAGACCATGCAGGAGGTGACGCGCCTGGCGCCCGATCACGCCGCCGCTTGGCGCGGTTACGCGGACTTGCTGCGGCTGGCCGGAAAGGACGTGGAAGCCGCCGAGGCCGACGCCCGCGCCACCGAGGTGCCGGCGGACGCCTGGCCGGTTGCGATTGGGGAGCGGGCCGCCGACAAGCTGGAGCGGCTTGACAGGAAAATGCGCAAACGCGTGGAAAAACGTCCCGTCGAGCAGCGCATGACCTGGCTGCGCGAGCATCTGTTCGGCAATCCGCTGGATGTCGCCGCCATGCGTTACCTGTCGGACCAGGAGCACCAGGCGCAGGAGGACCTGCATACCGCCGAGACATTGCTGGAGCGCGCGCTGGAGCTGTCCCCCGCTTACCTGGATGTGCGCGAGGACTATGCCCGGCTGCTGGTGACGAAGCGCGATCAGCTCGGCGCCTATCGCGAGACCGCGATCCTCCTGGCCGCCAAGCCCGCCAGCTTTGAGTTCCGCCTGAAGCGGGGGGAGGCCGCGGTCTACCTGGAACGGTTTGACGAAGCGGTTGCGCTGTATGAAGCCCTGCTGAAGGACGAACCGCAGCATCTGGGCGTTCTGAACGCGTATGGCTCGCTGATGAAAACCCTGGGCCGGCGCGAGGCGGCGGAGCGTACCTTCCGCACCATGCTGCGCATCAGGCCAAGCAGCGGCCACGGCTATCTTGGGCTGTCGGATTTGCGGTCAAATCATCTGAACGAAGACGACGTCGCCGACATGATGCAGCACCTGGCGGCCGGCATTCCCGAACTCCTCAGCCGGAAATGCATGGCCTATGCGCTGGGGCAGACGCTGGAGCGCATGAAAGAATACGAAGGTGCGTTCGAGGCCTACGCCTTTGCCGCCAAGGTCTGCAAGGAGGAGGTGGAAAACACCGAAAGCGCGCATGATCCCGATGAGTTTGAGGAACGCATGGCCCGCATGCGGCGCACCTATACCGCGAGCGTGATGAGCGCGCGCATGGAAGGTCCGCCGGCCAATCCCCCGACCACGCCGATTTTCGTTCTGGGCATGCCGCGCGCCGGCTCCACGCTTGTAGAGCAGATTCTCGCCAGCCACCCTGAGGTTGAGGGCACGCGGGAATTGCCGTCGGTTGGGTCGGTGACAAAGCGCATCGCCATCAGCCGCCTGCTTGTCGCCCCCGATGTGTATCCGGAGCGCGTACCCAACTACAGCCGCGAAGAGCTGCACGCGCTCGGCGAGGATGTTCTGCGCGACATTGCGGTGTTCCGCCACAGCACGCTGCCCTACGTGATCGACAAGCGGCCGTGGAACTGGATTGATATTCCGTTCCTGGCGCTTGCTCTGCCGCAGTCGAGATTCATCGACATCCGGCGCATGCCGATGGCCGCCGGTTTCGCCATGTTCAAGCAGATGCTGCCGCACGATGCCGCCTTCACCTACGATCTGACGCATCTGGGCCGCTACTACCGCAACTATGTTACCCAGATGGACTATTTCAAAACTATCATGCCCGGGCGCGTGCTGCACGTCCGCTATGAAGACCTGGTCGACAATGCCGACGCGGAAATCCGCCGCATGCTGGACTATTGCGGCCTGCCCTTCGATGAACGCTGCCTGCGCTTCTGGGAAACCGAGCGCGCCGTGCTGACGCCTTCGGCGGAACAGGTGCGCAAGCCGATTTACCGCGGCGCGCTGGAACAGTGGAAGAATTTCGAACCCTGGCTTGGCCCGCTGAAGGAATCGCTTGGTGATCTTGCAAACACGTAACAGCGTTCTTGCGCTGCTGTTGCTCGCCGCGCCCGCGCCGGCAACTTCACCGTCGGCCACCGCCGCGCCAACGAACGCCGCGCCAGCCGGTGTCCCGGCGGCCGGTGCGGGGCCGGCCAAAGCGGCATCGGGCGCCGCGGCTACCAATGCTGCGACCCCCAATGCTTCCGTACCCGGCAAACGCGGCGCCGCGGATGCCGATGATGACAACGACGACGACGACGACAACAAGGATCCCGATTTCCCGCCCTTGAAGCCGGGCGAGTCGTACCATCTGCTCGGTTTTTCACTTAGCGGATCGAAGCACATTGACGCGGATGCGCTGATCGCGACCTTGCCGGAGCACAAAGGCGGCTCGATCACCGACGCGCAAATCAAGGCCGACGCGGACAAGATCAAAAAGGCGCTGACCGCGCGGCACGTGCATTTCGCGGAGGTCACGACAGCTCTTGTGCAACGCGAAGGGCCTGATCACCGCATCTGGGTCATCTGGGACATCCAGCACATCGATGCGTTCAGCCGGGTTCAGTATCAGGGCTATTGGAAGTTCGGCGGCCAGACCTTCTCGGGCAACAAAGCGCTCACCAACGAACAATTGGAAAAAGCCATCGACCTGAAGCCGGGCGAGCGCGTCCGCGAGGGGGCCATAAGCGATGCCCGCACCGGCATGGAACAGGCGTACGACAAGGTATTTCCTGGCCAGACGGTGAAAATCGGCGGCAAGCTGAAGCTGACACTGACACCCGCTCGCGTGGCCAGCTTTGAGTGGCAGATTACCGAGCCTCCGGCCAAGTAGCGCATTATCCTAAGTCGCGGATGGAGCGGGTGTTTCGTGCCCGCCGGAGGCAAACCTGCCACGGGGCGAATAACTCCAGAGGGAGTCGGAGAACAGTGATCGAAGAGACGAACCCAGGCGCCAGTCCATACACGGGCGCCGATCTGATTCAAGCGTTGCGCGCCGCGCGGGCGGCGCCACCTGGCGCGCAATCCGGCGCGCCAAACGCCAGAACGCCCGCCGAAATCGCGCTTATTTACGAGCGCGGCCGCACCAGCATGGCCGTGGGCTATTACCGGCAGGCGCTCCGCATCATGCGGAATGTTACGCGTCTGGCCCCTGATCACGCCAATGCCTGGCGGGACTACGCCACGCTGCTGCGCCACGCCGCCCGCGACGCGGAGGCCGCGAAGGCCGAAGCGTGCGCAGCCGCCGCGCCCGCCGATGCGTGGCCACCCGCGCGGGGCGAGCAGGATGCGGCCGAACTGCGGCACCTGGACGAGGAACTGCAAGAGCAGCTCACGGCAATTCCCGAAGACCAGCGCGCCGGCTGGTTGCGCGACAGGCTAGCGGAAAATCCGTTGGATGCCGCCGCGTTACGGTATCTGGCCGACGAGGAGAATTGGGCCGGCGACACCATAAAGGCCGGCAACCTGCTCCTGCGCGCGCTGGAACTGTCACCTGCCTATCTTGGCGCACGGGCCGCCTACGCCGGTGTGCTGGCGGAACTGCGCGACCATATGGCGGCCTATCACGAATGCGCGCATCTTCTGACCGCTGCGCCGGACAATTTCGAATACCTGCTGCAGCGGGCCGATTCCGCCGTGAATATCGAACGTTTTGATGAAGCAAAGAAGCTTTATGATCAGCTGCTGCAGGAAAAACCCAGGCATCTGGGGCTGCTGCGATCGTACGGGATGCTGATGAAAACCCTGGGCAACCGCGACGAGGCGGCGCGAACGTTCCGGACCTTGCTGACGCATTATCCGAACGCCGGCGGCGCCTATTATGGCCTGAATGAACTCAGGGCCAACCATCTGACCACGGACGATGTCGCGCAGATGATGCAACGTCTGGCCGCCGGCGTTCCGATCGGCCCCAGCCGCAGGGCCATGGCCTACGCGCTGGCCCAGACGCTGGAAGGCATGGGCGAGTACGAGGCGAGCTTCGAGGCTTATGAATTCGCTGCCAAGGAGAGCGGCGCAATCGTGGAAGGGACGCATCAGGCCCATGATCCCGCCGCGTTCGCGCAGCGCCTGGATCGCATGCGGCGCACCTTTACCGCCAGCGCGATTGCCGCCCGCGCCGCAATCCCGCCCGCCAATCCCGCCACCACACCGATCTTCGTCATGGGCATGGTGCGTGCCGGCTCTACCCTGGTTGAGCAAATCCTGGCCAGCCATGACCAGGTCGAAGGGACGCGGGAACTTCCCGTGGTATCGGATGTCACCAGGCGTATCGCCATGAGCCGCCTGCTTGTCGCGCCGGATGTCTACCCGGACAGGGTGCTGGATTATTCACGCGCCGAGCTCGATCAATTCGGTGCGGATGTGCTGGGCGGCATTGCGAAATTCCGGCGCAGCACGTTGCCGTACGTGATCGACAAGCGCCCGTGGAACTGGGTGGATGCGCCGTTTCTTCATCTTGTTTTGCCGCAGGCTAAATTCATCGATGTCCGCCGCGCGCCGATGGCGGCCTGCTTTGCCATGTTCAAGCAGATGCTGCCGTCCGACGCCGCCTTCACCTACGATCTGACGCATCTGGGCCGGTATTATCGCGACTATGTGGACTACATGGATTACTTGGATACCGTCATGACCGGCGCCATCCTGCGGGTTTCCTACGAAAGCCTGGTCTCCAACACCGAGGCGGAGATCCGCCGCATGCTGGCCTATTGCGGCCTGCCGTTCCAGGAAGGCTGCCTGCGGTTCTGGGAAACCGAGCGCGCCGNNAAGCCGATTTACCGCGGCGCACTGGAACAGTGGAAGAAATTCGAACCATGGCTTGGTGAGCTGAAGGAAGCGCTGGGGGACCTGGCGTAGAGCGATGACAAACGCGCGTACTGAACAGGTGCGTCGCCCGATTTATCGTCACACCCTGCAGCGATGGCGCAATTTCGAACCCTGGCTTGGTCCGCTCAAGGAAGCTCTCGCTCAATCAGCCGCGGACCCGGCCGAAGGGGAGCGGCGCTGCTTTCGACGGCATCCGAGGAAGACAGTATGACACGGACCTCGTTCGGGACGGTTTCGCACGCAGAGCGACTGCCCGGTGCGCCGAACCCGGTTCCCACAACGCCGCCCTCGCAGCTTTACGAGCGGGCGCTCACCATGGTCGCCATGGGCTTTCATGGAGAAGCCACCAAGGTTCTACGCGACATTACCGGCCACGCCCCTGGCCACGCGCCAGCCTGGGAAAAGCTTGCAGAGCTGCTGCGTCTCGCCGAAAAGGACAAAGAGGCGAGCGACGCGATGTCCCGGGCCGCCAACGGTTCAGCGGTGTGGCCGGCACCTTCGGACGGTCGTACACCCGCAGAAATTGCTGCCGCGGAACACGCGCTGTTGGAGCGCGTGGGGACGTTGGAAACGCCGCCTGAGCGCCTGAAAGAGTTACGCGACTATTTGCGCAGTCATGAAATCGACGCGCCCGCCATGCGTCTGCTGGGTCGTCTCGAACGGCAAGATGGTGATCTGATAACCGCGCGCGCCCTGTTCGAGCGGGCGCTGGTTCTGGCTCCGGATTATGACAACGCTCGCGCGGATCTCGCGGATTTGTTGTTGACCGTGGATGAGAATAAGCGCGCCGTCGCCGAAAGCGGTCTGCTGATTGCCCGGGCGCCGGCAAACATCGAATACCGGGCGCTCCACGCCAATGCTCTGTGCGCCGTCGGCGACTTTGACTCAGCCATTTCGATGATCGAGCAGGTGACGCGCGCGAAGCCCACCAATGCGCGCGTTCGACGGGTTTACGCAAGAAGTCTCTACATTGCGGGTCGACGGGAAGACAGCGCGCGGGAATATCGCGCTTGTCTCGCGCTGGAACCGGGCATGGCGGAGGCTTATGGAGGCTTGGCAGAACTGCGCGGTGACTATCTTACCGCGCACGACATTGCTGCGATGCGCGAGCGTCTGCGCGATAGCAACCTCGACTTAGAGAGTCGCAGGACACTTCAATACGCGCTGGGTCAGGCGCTGGAACAGGCGCGAGACTTTTCCGGGAGCTTCGCCGCCTATGAAGCTGGCGTGGCGTTGTCGCGGACGGTCGCGGCAAACCGCGATAGGACCTATTATCCAGCAAAGGAAGCAGATGAGCTGACCCGGCGGCGCGCCGTGTTTGCGGCGCCTTTGCTGGCGCGCGCGGCACCTGTGGAAAAGCCTCCCCACACGCCGATTTTCGTGGTCGGCCTGCCGCGCGCCGGTTCGACGCTCGTCGAACAAATTCTCGCGAGCCACAGTCTTGTGGAAGGCACCATGGAATTGCCAGTGCTCGAAAACATCGTGCGCGACCTGACGCTCAGTCGCCGCCTGGTGACGCCGGAGGCGTATCCCGAATGTGTACGTGGTTTGAGCCGTTCCGAACTCGCAGATCTTGGCGAGCGTTATCTCGAAGAGGCGCGCGCATACCGTAGGACCCAACGTCCCTATTTCGTTGATAAGCGGCCATGGAACTGGCTCGAGGCCGGTCTCATCCGCCTGATCCTGCCGCATGCAAAAATCGTGGATGTTCGGCGTGAGCCGATGGCGGCCTGTTTTGCCATGTACAAACTACAGCTCGAGATTGACTCGCAATTTCCTTACGGATTCCGCGATCTTGCCCACTGCTATACCCAATACGCCGGCATGATGGCTCACTATGAGACGGTGATGCCCGGGTACATTCATTTTCTCTCCTACGAACGCCTGGTCGAGGACACGGAAAGCGAAGTCCGCCGCTTGCTGGGGTATTGCGGACTGCCCTTCGAGGAGAGCTGCCTGCGGTTCTGGGAGACCGGCCGGGCTGTCGCCACGCCCAGCGGCGAGCAGGTGCGACAGCCGATCTACCGTGACGCAGTTGGGCAATGGCGCTATTTCGAGCCTTGGCTTGGTCCACTGAAGGAGGCGCTGAAGGAGGCGGAAACCGTGGCTGCCGCGGCGCCGCAGCCGCCGGGCTACGACAGTGCCCTGATGCTTGCTGCCATGAGCATGCTCGATGGGGCAACCGAAGAACTTCGTGCGATCACCAGGCGCGAGCCCAAACACGCCGGCGCGTGGAACAAGCTCGCAGAATTCCTACGCCTGGCAGGAGAGGACCGAGAGGCCGATGAGGCGAGCGTAGCTGCCACGCAGTGCGCGGGCGAAGCCTCCCGGTGGCTACCAACACGCGATCCGCGAACAACCGCGCAATTGGCATTCGCCGAGCGCAAGCTCCAGGAGCGCTGCTCCGGCATGGATCGCTCGGATCAGATGGATCTGTTGCGCGATCATCTCTCGGAAAATCCGGCCGACGCAGCAGCGGCTCGCATGCTCGCGCGTTTGGAGTCCGAGGACGGTGACTATGTGACAGCGCTGACTCTGCTGGAACGCATTATCGAACTTGCGCCCTTCTACCATCTCGCCCGTGCCGATTTCGCCGCCCTCCTTCTTCGCCGCAAATATTACGACCGCGCGGTGGAGCAATCGACAATCCTGCTGCAGCAGATTCGTGACAATACAGAATACCGGGCTCTTCATTCCGATGCGTTGAGCAGCGCAGGCGACTTCGAGGCCGCACTGGCCGTCACGGAAGAGCTGTTGCGGGAACAACCTCGTCACCCTCAGTTCCTGTGCGGCTACGGCAAGCTTCTGCATTATTTGGGACGGCGCAACGACAGTGCCCGGGCCTTTCGCACCTGCCTCGATATCTCGCCGACAATGGGCGAAGCCTGGTGGGGTCTCGCCGACCTGAAGAGCGGGTTGCTCACTGATGCCGACCTGGCCATCATGCGCGGCTGTCTGGCGGACGCGACTCTGGACCCGTCCCGCCGCATGCACATCTGGTACGCGTTGGGCCAGGCGTTTGAACAGGCCGACGATTTCTCCGCGACCTTTACCGCCTACCAGGAGGGTGCGCGGCTGCTCCGCGGCGCCTATCTGAGCCGCGGGGAAGCGTACAAGGAAAACGCGCTGCTCAAACGCGTGCGAGAGGTGAAGCGCGTGTACAATGCAGGTCGTCTTGCCAACTCCGCGGCTTTGCCGGCTACATGTCTTGGCCCCACGCCGATTTTCATTGTCGGCATGCCGCGTGCCGGCTCGACTCTCGTGGAGCAGATTCTCGCCAGCCACAGTCAGGTGGAAGGTACTCGCGAATTGCCGCTGGTGCGCTATATAACGAGGGAACTGGCGCTCAGCCGCCGCATCGTCACGCCCAACGCCTACCCCGATTGTGTGCTGAAGATGGCGCCGGCGCGGCTGGCCGCGCTTGGCGGGCGTTACCTGAGTGACGCGCGGCGGTACCGCAAAACGGATCGCCCCTGGTTCACCGACAAGCGGCCCTGGAACTGGCTGGAAGTCGGATTGATCCACCTGATCCTGCCGCATGCAAAAATCATCGACATCCGCCGCGAACCGATGGCCGCCTGCTTTGCCATGTTCAAGCAGGTTCTTACGGACGGCGCCGATTTTTCCAACGACCTGAATGACGTAGGCCGCTATTACACCGAATATGGCGGCCTGATGGAGTATTGGCGGAGTGTGCTGCCGGGCCGCGTTCATTTCATGCAGTACGAACGTCTGGTTGAGGATACCGAAACCGAAATACGCCGCATGTTGGACTATTGTGGTTTGCCGTTCGAGGAAGGCTGCCTGCGCTTCTGGGAAACCGACCGCACGGTATCCACGCCGAGCGCCGAACAGGTGCGTCGCCCCATCTTCCGCGATGCCATGCATCAATGGCGTAATTTCGAGCCCTGGCTTGGTCCCCTCAAAGCGGCCCTATCCAAACCGGCATGCGCCTGAAATAGAAAAAGGTTTGGGTAGGTGGCCAGTTTTGACCGGCCCTTGCTGTGTGGTCCAGTTGCAATGTTGGTTTAGTGACTGCATCTGTGCCACTGATCTGCTGGCCGGCCGAGCGGCCCGCAGGGATGCCGGCTTGATTGATCCGCCAATGTGTCCCAGCCACAGACGGACCGCGCACGGCATGTCAAATGCCGCAGCGGCAAGCGTCGCTATCTGCCACAACTTAATTTTCTTGCAGCAGCGGTTTCAGGCGAAAGCCGACGAAGCGAAAGCGCGCGCGTACGCTGCGAACGACGAACGCTCTTAGCCCGAGCGCCTTATTGACGCCCAAGGAGGCGCGGCTATGATCCGCCGCTCCATTCGCTCTCCCGCGCCTCGTGCCCCTGTGGCGGAATGGTAGACGCGGCAGACTCAAAATCTGTTGCTGGCGACAGCGTGCTGGTTCAAGTCCGGCCAGGGGCACCAACGCGTCGAAAAAGACAAAACGCAAAAGGCCAGGGACTTTGCCCTGGCCCTGCTGATCTGCCTGCCTGATTACGGGCTCTTGTAATTGCCGGTGCTGCACGCTCCGGTGCTGTTGAGATAGATCTGCTGTACGTAATAGGTGTTCTTCTTTGTGGTCAATGTGCCCTGGGTGCCTTCGCAAAGGTCGCCGATCTCGTAGCCGGTGGAGTTGTTCCAAGCCTGCGGGTAAGCCGGACTCGAGCCCGGCGTCGGAATATTGTCGGTCGTCGCTTCGGCGAATTCATGCGCCGAAATAATTTCGTGTGATTCGAGGCTGTAGCCGCACCCCGGCATCACACCGTAGAACACGTTGTTCTTCGACTCCCTGAGATCGTTTATCGCAAAGTGATACGCCCCAAAAGACGTGCACGACGTCAATCCGTCCAGCGTGATCGTGATGTCGTCCGGGAAGAAGATCATGTACAGCGTGTTCAGATCGTTTGGCGGCAAGGCGCCGCTGGCGATCTGATCTCGCAGCTCATCGTGAATTTGGTTGTCGGTCAGATTCAGCGATTTGTTCTGCGGCGTAATCTGCACCTGACTGATGAAAGTGCCGCGCGAGATCGTCTGGCGCGAACTCTTGTGGCCGTCCACCGCGTGAACGCCCTTCGTCTTGTACTGCTTCATCAGATCCATAAAGGTGCTGTTGGGAAGGGCCTTGAAGTACCCCGGCATTGTGGCAACCGTCTGCGAATTGACGTTCGACCCCCAGATGACCGAAACGACCTTAACGGTCGAGAACACAGTGCCACCGTAATACAGCATTTCTCCCGTACCCAGCGACGGCACGCGACCCGTCTGTTCCTCATACTGTCGAGTCGGAAAAATGTGGTAGGAGCCGACTTGGAAAGCTTGGGCCGGGACCGCCAGGGCCAAAGCCGCAGCCGACGCACCGGCGACGGCCAATTTGCGCGTAAACATTCGAATTCTCCCCATTTTCTGGATTGGCAGGCAGTCAATCCTGCCTCCAGCCCTAACAATGTGACACAGCGGCCCGGTTGGCAAGTGCCGCGGCTCGAGTTGGGCGAGGTCTGCGCCCGTTCAGGGGTCGCGCCGTCATGGGTGGGTGCAATTCCCCGTGCTGTGACCGTTTATTCGGGAATCTCCGATTTCTCTATTCCTTTCAGGAATATGTTCGCTGCGAGTTCTGCGATTTTTGCGGGGTTTGCGCGCCCTTCAGGATCGAGCCAGGTGTGCGTCCAGTTCATCATGCCGAAATAGAGCATCGCGGCAGGACGTTTCAGCGGCGAATGGCGCGACAGTTCGGGGCGGATTTCCAGCAGAATGGCCTGCACGATATTTATCAGGCGCCGCTGAATTCCGACGACGATCATGCGCCGGCTCTTCGGCAGGCTCTGAAGCTCGTTCAGCAAGACCCGCTGGCGCGAAGCCGCGCCGATGTAGAGCCGCATGAATTCAGCCGTAATTGCCCGCAGCCTTTCGCTGGCTGAAATCCGTCGCGCCGCGATCTCTTCCGCCGCGTCAAGCAGAGCTTTGACGTGCGAATGCATCACGTCGAAAAGGATGTCCTCCTTCGCAGCGTAATAGTGATAGATGAGCGATTTCGAGATGCCGCACGCCTGCGCGAGATCGGCAATCGAGGCGCCAAGAAAGCCGCGCTCCGCAAAGAGCGTGGCCGCCTGTTCTACGATGGCCGTGCGGCGTTTCTCGAAATCGGCAGCCTGCGTTCGCGCCATGGATTCGTCACCCGGTTGAAAATCGACCGCACGTCCGGTTAATTGACCCCACTCTGCAACTCAAGCGGGCGAGGCATTGTGGCGGCGATCGAAAGGACGGCCTGGGCGACCGGCCCGGATCCCGCGATCGACTGGCGGCGCGTCGCCTTTCTCATGCATGTCTCCCGTGGGCTCGACCACCTCGAAGAGACAAGGCTCGTGCCTGAGCGCAAGATTTTCTACCAGTTCTCTGCGCGCGGTCACGACCTGGCACAAATTCTTCTTGGCTCACAGCTCACGCGCCCCGACGACGCAATCTGCGGCTATTACCGCTCCCGTCCCATCCTGCTCGCGCTTGGCGTCTCCGTTGCGGACGCGCTCGGCTCGTCCATGGCGCGGGCTGGCGGATATTCGGACGGACGCGACATCGGCGCAGTGTTTAATTTTCCGAACCCCCATGGCCCTTCGGCGCTGCCCATGTGCGGAGGCGTCGGAGCGCAGTTTACGCCGACAGCCGGCTGGGCGCAGGCACTCCTCTATCGTCAATCCGTTCTGCGCGAATCCGCATGCCGCGACGCGATCGCAGTGGCGTTGGGCGGCGATGCTTCAGTCGCCACGAACGGATTCTGGTCCGCCTTGACGATGGCGACAACGCTCAGTCTGCCAATACTTTTTTTCATCGAAGACAATGCTTACGGCATTTCCGTCCCTTCCACATTGCAGACGCCCGGCGGCGACATTGCGGCGAATCTGGCGAGTTTCGCCAATCTTCGTGTTGCAAGCGGCGACGGAACCGACCCTGCCGAGTCGATTGGATTAATCAGGGACATGGTGAGCCATGTGCGCGAACGGCGCGGGCCTGCGCTGCTCAGACTCGTGGTGCCAAGGCTCGAAGGTCACTCATTCCAGGATACGCAGACCTACAAGCCGGACCAGACCATCGCCGCTGAACGGGCACGCGATCCCTTGCCAAGATTGCGCAATCATCTGGTTCCCGCAGAATTTGACGACAAGGAATGGAATCGAATCGCTGAAGAGGCTGCCCGCGAAGTCGAGCGGGCGCGTTGCGAAGCCGAGGCGCGCCCGGTCGCCGCTCTGGAGCGCACGGCGCGCCATGTCGTATTCGACGGCGCCCTTCAGTCTGAGGGCGGACAATGGACGCAGAGCTACGTTCCGCCGCCCGCGTCCGATCTTCCCGATCCGCAGGGCCAGCGCATCAACATGGTGACGGCCATCCGTCGCACGCTCGAGCAAGAGCTTTCGATCAATCCGCGGGTGGTGGTCTTTGGAGAAGATGTCGGGCCGAAGGGAGGCGTGCACGCCGTCACGCTTGGCCTGCAGGAGAAATTTGGAGAGGCCCGCGTGTTCGACACGAGCCTGTCCGAGGAAGGCATTATCGGCCGCGCCGTCGGCATGGCGCTGGCAGGCCTCATGCCCGTGCCCGAGATTCAGTTCCGCAAATATGCCGATCCGGCAATGGAACAGCTCAACGATTGCGGAACCATGCGCTGGCGCACCAACAACCGTTTTGCCGCGCCTATCGTTGTCCGCATGCCCATCGGTTATTTCAAATGCGGCGATCCGTGGCACAGCCAGACCAACGAAGTGCAGTTCGTGCATGCGCCGGGCTGGAGAGTGGCCGCGCCTTCGAACGCCGAAGATGCGGTGGGCCTCCTGCGTGCAGCCTTGCGCGGCAACAACCCCGTCATCTTCTTCGAGCATCGCGCGATGCTCGATGCACCGTCGGCACGGCGGCCCTGGCCGGGAGACGATTTCGTCCTGCCGTTCGGAATTGCGCGTACAGTGCATGAAGGGAGCAATCTGACCATCGTGACCTGGGGCGCGATGGTCGAGCGCTGCGAGGAGGCCGACGCGGATCACGACGCGGATATCATCGACCTGCGCACGTTGATGCCGTGGGACCGCGACCGGATCATCGCCTCGGTAAAACGGACGCGAAGATGCCTGATTGTCCATGAGGACCTTCTGAGCGGCGGCTTCGGAGCAGAGATCGCGGCCGTAGTGGCGGAAACCTGTTTTCTGGATCTGGATGCGCCGGTATCGCGGCTTGCGATGCCCGACATCCCGAGCCCGCACAATCCCGCGCTTCTCGAATGGGCGCTGCCGTCCGTCGCGGATATCCGCGCGAAAATCGAACAATTGATCGGATTTTGATGACGACCGACATCGTCGTTCCAGCTGAACAGGAAGGCACAAAAGCCGTCCTCAAGAATTGGCTCAAGGCGCTGGGCGATTCTGTTCGTGTCGATGAGCCGCTCGTTGAAATAGAAACCGACAAGGTCGCGGTCGAGATCGCGGCCACAGCCGACGGCGTGCTCGCAGAAATTCTCGTGGACGCGGGGGCCGATATCGAGCCGGGCACGGTCATCGGCCGGATTGCGGAAAGTGCGGCGCCGGTTGAGAGAGCGATGCGGGCGAGCGCCGGGATCGCAATACCCCGCCCTCAGCGCGACCGGCCGGACGCGCCACATTTTCCTCCAGGAATCCGCCGTCTCCTGGCGGAACACAATCTTGATCCGGACACAGTACCGGTCAGCGGCGACAGGCTCTCACGCGACGACATCGAAGCCGAAATCGCGCGCCGCGCAACGGCCACAAAGCCGGCCGGCGTTGGCGTGACCGTTGTGCCGCACGATTCCATGCGCCGGCGCATCGCCGATCATATGGCGCAATCGCTGCGGACCGCGCCGCACGTGACCGCGCTGTTCGAAGCTGATTTCAGCGCCATCATCGCGCACCGCACCGCGCACAGGGCTGCCTTCTCGGACCAGGGCGCCAACCTCACTTTCACCGTCTATTTTGTTGCCGCATCCGTTGCGGCAATGAAGGTCGTCCCCGCGGTCAACGCCCGCTGGTACGACGACCGCATCGAAATCTTCGACGACGTCAATGTCGGCATTGGCACGGCACTCGGCGACAAGGGCCTCATCGTTCCGGTCATTCACCGCGCCCAAACGCTGTCGCTTATCGAGATCGCGCAACGGCTGACGGAGATAACGGAGAAAGCGCGCACGGGCAGTCTATTACCCGCAGACGTGCGGCATGGGACGTTCTCGATTTCGAATCACGGCGTTTCCGGTTCGCTTCTCGCGGCGCCGATCATCATCAATCAACCGCAATCGGCGATCCTGGGCGTCGGCAAATTGCAGAAGCGCGCGGTTGTGCGCGAGCATTCCGGTCACGACAGCACGGAAATCCGCCCGATGGCGTATGTCACGCTCACCATCGATCACCGTGCCCTGGATGCGCACCAGACCAATGCGTGGCTGACGCGATTTGTCGAGACGATCGAGAACTGGCCGCGATAGCCGCCACACGTCACATCGCGTTCATCGTCAGCAATTCATAGGTCGCGACCGTCTCGCCCGACTGGTTCGTTAGCGTTACGGCCCAGCGGACCTCGCCATATTGCGCATTGCGCGGGGTTTTTGATTTCACCGTGAGCTGCACCCGGATGGCATCTCCGGGCTTCACCGGCTTGAGAAAGCGCAGATTGTCCAGGCCATAATTTGCGAGAACGGGCCCCGGTGCGGGATCGACGAACAGGCCCGCGGCGAAGGCCAACAACAAATATCCATGTGCCACGCGCCCGCCGAAGAAAGGATTTGCCGCCGCTGCAGCTTCGTCCATGTGCGCATAGAACGTATCGCCCGTGAAATGGGCGAAATGTTCGATATCTTCGAGCGTCACCGTGCGCGGTTCCGTCACCAGCGTCTTGCCGGGTTCGACCTCGCCGAATTTCAGCCTGAAGGGATGTGGGCCCGTGCGTTCTTCGGGTGCGCCCGAAATCCAGCTCTTCGTGATGGCGGCGAGCATGCGCGGAGAGCCCTGCAACGCCGTCCGCTGCATGTAATGAAAAACGCCGCGCAACCCGCCCATTTCTTCGCCGCCGCCGGCACGGCCCGGGCCGCCATGGACGAGCGCAGGGAGAGGCGATCCGTGGCCGGTGGATTCTTTCGCGCAGTCCCGATCGACGATGNNTGAGCAGCCGTCCGTGGAACGCTCCCGCCCCTCCGATGACCTCGCGTGCGACCGCCGGGTCGTAGGTGAACAAGGACATGACCAGCGAACCCTTGCCGCGGTCGGCAAGCGCGATCGCCTCGGCAAGATCGTAGTAAGGCATCAGCGTCGCGACGGGGCCGAATGGCTCGGTGTCGTGCACTCGAGACGCTTTCGCCGGCGCGTCGCAGCGCAGAAGGACGGGCGACAGAAAGGCGCCTTTCACGTCGTCTCCGCCGCGAACCTCGACGTGCATGGGATCGCCGAACACGATACGCGCTTCGTGGGTCAGCTCCGCGATCTTCCCGCGCACGTCGTCCCGCTGCGACAGGCTGACCAGCGGCCCCATCTTCACGCCCTCTACGCGCGGATCGCCGACCACGATGTCTGCCAGCGCTTTCTTGAGCGCGCTCTCCGCCGCATCGATGACGCCCGAAGGCACGAGCGCGCGGCGGATGGCGGTGCATTTCTGGCCCGACTTCGACGTCATCTCGCGCACGATTTCGCGAATGAAGAGATCGAATTCGGGGGAGCCGGGTTCAGCGTCGGGTGCGAGCAGCGTGGCGTTCAATGAGTCCCGCTCGGCGACGAAGCGTACGCTTTCGCGTGCAATGACCGGGTGGCGCTGAAGCTTCTCCGCCGTCGTGGCGGAACCGGTGAACGAGACAACATCCTGTCCGCCGAGATGGTCGAACAGATCGCCGATCGGTCCCACAATCAGCTGCAGCGCACCGCTTGGAAGAATATTTGTTTCGATCAGGATGCGGAACGCCGCCTCCGCGACGTAAGCGCTGGCGCTTGCGGGTTTGACGATGACGGGCACGCCCGCAAGCAGCGTGGGCGCCAGCTTTTCCAGCATGCCCCATACCGGAAAATTGAAGGCATTGATGTGCAGGGCCGCGCCCTGCAGCGGCGTGATCACGTGCTGGCCGATGAACGTGCCGCGTTTCGAAAGTCCTTCGACGACGCCTTCGGTTACGATCGTGTCATCGGGAAGCTCGCGACGGCCCTTCGAGGCATAGGCGAACAGCGTTCCCGCGCCGCCTTCAATGTCGATCCAGCCGTCGGGCCTGGTTGCGCCCGTGTCGAAGGAGAGCTCGTAGAGTTCCTCTTTCCGCGTGATGACGGCTTCGGCGAGAGCTTTCAGGATCCTCGCGCGTTCGTGGAACGTCATTTTGCGAAGTGCCGGTCCGCCCGTGTCGCGCGCATGGGCAAGCACCGCGGCGAAATTGCGGGCAGTCGTTCCGATCTGCGCCACCGTCTCGCCGGTCAAGGCGGAGCGGATGTCCGTCATCTGTCCCTGCGGCGCGACCCAGCGATCGAGCGCGTAGCTCTGAAGGGATTTCATTGGGAACCTTCCCTGGTTTATCGGCCGCTGAAATTCGGCCTGCGCTTCTCCATGAAGGCCGCGACGCCTTCGCGATAGTCACCCGACCGTCCAAGGTCGCGCTGCAGATCGCGCTCGAGGTCGAGCTGTTCTTCGAGGCCTGCGAGCCACCCCTTGCGCATCGCC
This sequence comes from Alphaproteobacteria bacterium, assembly GCA_003131925.1. Lineage (GTDB taxonomy): Bacteria > Pseudomonadota > Alphaproteobacteria > Micropepsales > Micropepsaceae > Rhizomicrobium. The sequence goes on from PKWC01000093.1 coordinate 23,221, forward strand.
ATCTTGATCGCGGCAAAGCCTCGCGTCGGTCCGGCCGCAAGGCGCTCGACGAGTTTCTCCGCTTCGCCCGCGAGTTGATCGTCGTCGAAGACGCGCCAAATCAGGCCCCAGCTTTCGGCCTTTTCGGCGCCGAGCGGCTCGCCCGTGAGCGCCAGGCCGAGCGCGCGCGCCTGTCCGGCCAGCCGCGGAAGAATCCACGTGCCGCCGGAATCGGGAATGAGCCCGATATTCGAGAAGGACTGGATGAATTTCGCACCTTTCGCCGCAAGCACGATGTCGGCGGCAAAGGCGATATTGGCGCCAGCTCCCGCCGCCACGCCATTCACCGCGCAGACCACAGGTTTCGGCAGCCCGATGAGCTGCCGGATAAGCGGATTGTAGCGATTTTCGAGCGACTCCCCCAGGTCGACGCCATCGTCGCCCGGCGTGACCGCGCGATCCGAAAGGTCCTGCCCGGCGCAAAAGCCACGGCCGGCGCCCGTGATCAAAAGAGCGCGAATTTCGGGATCTCTCTCGACGCGCGACAACGCTTCCGCAACCTCACGGTGCATTTCGACATTGAAGCTGTTCAGGCGGTCAGGCCGGTTGAGCGTCAACCGCGCGGCGCCCTTCGCGACATCGAGAAGAATCGTGTCATACGCCATCGCCGCACCTCCCGGGAATGCGCGGGTTGGCCCGCATGCATTGGCCAGCAGGCTTAGGATAGTAGGCCCGAACGGTCAATTTGATGCCCGCGCGCAGATGAACAACAGAGTGCACTGCGCCTGGAACGAATTAATTGACCGCTCGTTCGATTAATTGTAGTCTGCAGACGGTGGATTCAGGAAGGAATTCTCGGGCGATGTATACGACCGAGCTGAGCGACAAAAACAAAAAGCCTTCAGCGGCAGCAATGGCCAATGAGGATCCGGTGCGGCTCGCGGCGTTCGAGGCACGCGTTGCCGCCGACAATTTCATCGAGCCAAAGGACTGGATGCCCGAGGCCTACCGCAAGACGCTGATACGCCAGATTTCCCAGCATGCGCATTCCGAGATCGTGGGCATGCTGCCCGAGGGGAACTGGATCACGCGAGCGCCGAGTCTTCGTCGCAAAGCGGTGCTGCTCGCCAAGGTGCAGGACGAGGGCGGCCACGGGCTCTATCTCTATGCGGCGGCCGAAACCCTGGGCACCAGCCGCGACGAGATGATCGAAGCGCTGCATTCCGGCCGCGCCAAATATTCGACGATTTTCAACTATCCGACCCTCACCTGGGCCGATATCGGGGCGATCGGCTGGCTGGTCGATGGCGCGGCAATCATGAACCAGGTGCCGCTGCAGCGCACGTCCTACGGGCCTTATGCGCGCGCAATGGTGCGCATCTGCAAAGAGGAAAGCTTTCATCAGCGTCAGGGCTACGAAATCACGATGACGCTCGCCGCCGGATCGCCGGAACAGAAGCGGATGGCGCAGGACGCGCTCGACCGCTGGTGGTGGCCTTCGCTGATGATGTTCGGTCCGCCCGACGACAATTCGCCCAACTCCGCGCAATCGATCCGTTGGCGCATCAAGCGGGAGACCAACGATCAGCTGCGGCAGAGATTCGTCGACGTGACGGTGCCGCAGGCCGAAGCGATCGGGCTGCGCGTCCCCGATCCCGCACTCAAATGGAACGAAGCGCGCGAGTCTTACGATTTTGGCGAGATCGACTGGGAAGAATTCTACGCCGTGGTGCGTGGCGAAGGTCCGGTCGCAAAGGAGCGCATGAACGCGCGGGTCAAGGCGTGGGCGGATGGCGCCTGGGTGCGCGAAGCGGCGCTCGCGCATGCGGCAAAGCGAAATGGCCGCCTTGCGGCGGAGTGAGGACGAATGAACAAGGAATGGCCGCTGTGGGAAGTGTTTGTGCGGGCAAGGAATGGACTTGCGCACAAGCACGCGGGCAGCGTGCATGCAGCGGACGCCCGCATGGCGATCGAGGCGGCGCGCGACACCTATACCAGGCGCATGGAGGGCGTCAGCCTGTGGCTAGTGCCTTCCGCTTCCATCGTGGCGTCGGATCCGGGTGAGGCAGGCTCGTTGTTCGAGCCTGCGGCGGACAAGGTCTACCGTCACCCGACGTTCTATTCGATCCCCGAGAACATCAAGAACATCTGATGAAGCCGCTCGTCGAATATGCGTTGCGTCTGGGGGACGACGGCCTCGTGCTCGGCCAACAGCTTTCCGAATGGTGCGGCCATTCGCCGATGCTGGAAATCGATCTCGCGCTCGCCAATATCGGCCTCGATCTGATCGGCCAGTCATCGCATTTCCTGAAGCTCGCGGGCGACACGGAAGGCGAGGGGCGGGATGCCGATGTTCTCGCCTTCCACCGCGACGTGCTCGATTTCCGCAACGCGCTGCTCGTCGAGCAGCCCAACGGCGATTTTGCGCAGACCATCGCGCGGCAATTCCTGTTTTCGAACTGGCAGGAACTGCTGATGCGCGAACTGATGAGATCGCATGACGCAACGCTCTCCGCCATCGCCGGCAAGGCGGTGAAGGAAGTCGTCTATCACGCGCGCTTTGCGAACGAGTGGATGGTGCGCCTGGGAGACGGCACTGAGGAAAGCCGCAACCGCATCATTGCAGGGCTCGAATGGATGTGGCGGTTTGTGGATGAACTCTTCGCAGTCGATGCGACAGTGGAAGAACTGATCGTGCGCGGTGTCGCCGTGGACCCGCGCCTTCTGCGTGCGGAATGGGACGCCCGCATCGCGCAAGCGCTTGCAGAAGCAACACTCGAGGCGCCGAAACCGCGCCGTGCGGCTTCGGGCGGCCGATCGGGCCATCATTCCGAGCATCTGGGCCATCTTCTTACGGAGATGCAATTCCTGCCTCGCGCCTATCCGGGAGTCGCGTGGTGAAGGCCGCTGCTCACGCCGAAACTGGCGAGGCGCTCAAGGATCGCGTGCTCGAGATCTTGAGCCATGTACCAGATCCGGAAATTCCCTGCGTATCGGTCGTCGATCTCGGCATCGTGCGCGACGTGCGCGAGGACGCGCTCGTCATCACCCCAACCTATTCGGGCTGCCCTGCCACGCTTGCCATCGCGTCGGCAATTCGCTCCGCGCTTGACCGCGCCGGACTGGGCCGGTTGCGGATCGAAACGGTCCTTTCGCCGGCCTGGACAACGGATTGGATCAGCGAAGAGGGTCGTGAAAAGCTGCGCGCCTATGGCATCGCGCCGCCGCCCCATGGCGCAGCAAGGTACAGCCTCCGCGACGCGCCGGCAGCGTGCCCGCGCTGCGGTTCTCCGCATACGGAGGAAATCAGCCGCTTCGGCTCGACGCCCTGCAAATCGCTCAATCGTTGTCTTGCCTGCGGCGAGCCCTTCGACCGCTTCAAGTGCCACTGAGCCCGCATGTCACTTAATAGGGGCTTCCATTCGCTGAGGATTGCCGAAGTGCGCCGCGAGACCGCGGATGCCGTTTCCATTCGTTTCGACGTCCCCGCCGAATTGCGCGAAGCCTTTGCGTTCCACGCGGGTCAGCATCTGACGTTGAAAGCGGAAATCGGGGGCGAAGACGTGCGGCGCACCTATTCCGTCTGCGTCTCTCCGGCCGAAAACGAAATCCGCATCGCAATCAAGCAGATGCCGGCGGGAATGTTCTCGGCATGGGCGAACGTGGAGCTCCGCGTGGGCCAGTGGATCGACGTGCTGCCGCCGATGGGCCGCTTCGTCGTGCCGGAAAGCGATGAAGCGGCCGCGCCGCACTACGTTGCGCTCTCCGGCGGCTCCGGCATTACGCCCGTCATGTCGATTTTGAAGACGGTGCTGCAAACCACGCCGCAGAGCCGCTTCACGCTGCTTTACGGCAACCGCGATACGGCCTCGATCATGTTCCTGGAAGAGCTTGCCGCGCTGAAGAACCGTTATATGGATCGCCTCGAAGTATATCACTTCCTCGAAAACGAGGCAGAGGACATCGAGCTGTTCAACGGCCGGCTGGATCGCGCCAAATGCCGGGAGGTTCTGTCCACGCTGGTCGATATGGGTGAGACGGATGCGTTCTTCATCTGCGGCCCTGGTCCGATGATGGATGCGGCCGAAGCCGCTCTCCTGGCGCGTGGGTTCCCGGCCGAGAAAATCTTCATCGAGCGCTTCACCACCAGCGCTCTCTCGGCCGAACAGGTTGCGCGCAACGAGGCGCTGCAGCAGAAGGCGGCAGGCACTGCTCTTCTCGTCACGCTCGACGGCCGCCGCTCGCGCATCCGTTTCGACGCGGACAAAGGCAATATTCTCGAGAGCGTGCAGGCATCGGGCCTTCCCGCGCCGTATGCGTGCAAAAGCGGCGTGTGCACGACGTGCCGCGCGAAGATTCTGTCAGGCACGGTGACGATGAAAAAAAACTATGGCCTGAGCGATTCGGAACTCTCACAGGGCTATGTGCTGACCTGCCAGGCTGTTCCCACCAGCAGCGAGGTTGCGCTCAGTTACGACGCGTAAAGTTTGCATCGATCAGATTGTATCGCCACCCCAATATGTCATTCCCGCGCAGGGAATCCAGAGCAAGCGACGTGCTGTTGCCCCTGCATGCCCGCTTCGGCAGGCATGACATGTTTGGTTCAATATGAGCGGATTCCGCTCTAGTTCCGCAACGCCGCCGCGCGTTCGACTGCTTCAGGAAGTTTCGCAAGAATGCGAGCGCCGCGCCGATGCGGGCTGTCGACCGCAGTCAATCCGATGAGGACGTCCGGTTGTGTGCGCGCCGCGTGGATCAACTTCGACATCGTCTGCACCGCGGCGCTTGCCGCAGCTGGACTCCTGCTATCGGTGCTCGCCTGACCGCAACGATGTAATGGGGAAACGTTCAGGGGAATATGCTTGCAGGCTTAGGGCAGTATCTCCGATAAAAGAGGGTTCTAGGAAGTAACTCGGCATCGCGTTATTGTTTTGGTCTTCAATAACCTTTGCCGCTCCGCGAGCAACCTCCCAGGATGCATCCGTCACCCCCCCTTCGGCTACCGGCGCCCCACATGTTTGCGGTACAGAATGGTATCCGCCGGCCGCGCTTGCGGCCGGCGAGGAAGGGAAAACGACTCTCTCATTTCGCGTTGGGGTGGACGGGAGTACCAAAGCAATCTCCGTCGCGACCAGCAGCGGTTTTGCCGGCCTCGACGAAGCGGCTACGAAATGCGTAGCGACGTGGAAATATCAACCCGCGATGCAGAGCGGTTGCGCCCTTGAAGTGGACCGAAAGGCGACTGTGGAATGGTCCATGGCCGCCGCGGGCAAAGCTGAAACAGTGATTGTTACCCGGGGATCGAAACCACCGCCTCAGTCGGCAATCGCCCCAACCCAACAACCCATCGGCAGCCATGTTTGCAAGAATCCGATAGCTCCGCCAGCGCCCCTCGGAAAAATGACTGTTGTCTCGTATTACCTCCATCGCGACGGAAGCGTGGATCATGTCAAGCTCTTTAGATCGAGTGGCGATGACAAACTTGATGCACTTGCCCTGGAGTGCGCCTCTGAGTGGCGATTCACACCTCTGCCTGAGGATGCTCCTCGCGTATTGATCTTTGCGATCTCCAAGATCCCTTGGTGATTCCGAAAGGGGAAACGGAAAGTCCTCTCACAAAGATGAACAGTGAGTCAGTGACCCTGATCTCTTTTTCTTGTTCGCACGTCGAGAACAACTGTCTTGATAGCGTCGATGACTTGTTGTGGCTGGTCGAGTTGAATCGCGTGCCCGGCTTGGGAAACAACGATGGATTGGCCCCTCGTTGAGCGTGCCGCGAGCTGTCGGTGGCCTGCTTTCCAGTTGTCGTAGAAAGTTTGTTGCATCTGCGGGGTCTCGTATGGATCCGGCGGATAGACGCTGCCCGTCAGCACGATGACCGTCCTGTCGCCGAACGGGCGTGCGGCCCTCTCCTCTTCGAGACCGTCTTCGTTTCTTCCCGTTGCGAGGGCGGAATGGCTTTCCGCTTCCGAGATTGCGCTTTCATAACGGAAGGGCTTGAGAAATGACTGCTTCAGGTAAGCGATCTCGGCCGGCGTGCGGACGGGTGCCAGCTGAAAACAGCCATGGGAATCGGATTGACTGAGCTTGCCGGCGCGGGCCAAATCCGCGCACGCCTTGGTGTTTGTGAGGAGCCGCTCGAATTCCGGTTTTATCCTCTGCTTCTCATCGGCGCCCCACGCTGCAGGCTCCTGTCCCGCAAAGGAAGGATCAATCAGGACGAGACCCGCCACCTGCGAGGGAAACTTGTCAGTGTAAAGAGTGGCGTAGAGGCCGCCGAGGGAATGTCCGACGAGAACGAGCGGCCCGGTGATCCCAGCGGCGTGCAGAAGGGCATGGAGGTCGTCGGTGACACTGTCCGCAGTCATCGGCCTGTTCGACGGGTCGCTGAATCCGTAGCCCGAGCGGTCGTAAAAACATGCTCTGGTGATGGCCGAAACCGGCTCCTGTACTTTCTGCCAGACCAAGATGTGCTCGCCCATGCCATAGTCGAACACGATGGTGGGCGAGCCCTGCCCGATGCACACAATGTTCATGCGTCGGCCGCCGCCGATGTCGACGAGATTCTTGCCCGACAATTCCGGACTGCCGGCAGAGGGTCGAGCGATGGCCGCAACGGGAGAGAGGAGGGCGGAGATCAAAGCGAAAATCACGAAGCAATGCCGGGCCGGCATGATGGGTGTTCCCGTTCAATGACGCGGAGTGGAATAGCTCGGCGCGAATTTAATTTGAGCCTTTCACTGCGCGCTCAGTGCTACAAGGTGTGATAGGCTGGGCCCTCCACGCCTTTGCCAATCAGCCATATCTCTATCCGTCGATCTCCTGTTGCCGGCAACGCGGCCTCGCTGTCGGCCAGTTGAACGCGAACAAGCAGCCTGGGGTCGATTCCATCGGCAATGAGCGCCTGCTCCACGACCTTGAAGCGAGGTTCGGAGAGGCGCCGGTTTTCGGGAAGCGCCGGCGCGCTGTCGAGGTATCCCGCAATCTCGACCTTGGTGGCGGGCATGGATTTGGCAGCGGCTGCGGCCTGGTCGACGATCTGTCGCGCGGTGGGCGTCAGCTCCGCGCTGTCGTATCGGAAGAATGCAATGTAATTGGGTGGGCGAGTCGGATGGAGAAGGCTGCACGCACTCAACGCAAGCGCCAGGAACGCTATGGCTCTAACTGATTTCACGGACATTCCCTCCAAATTCTCCTAATTCTGTCGGAATGGCCGAATCGGCGCAAGGAGCGCGGATTCTTGTGTCCGGCAACGCCAGCCGGCGCAGGGATTCTCACCGCTGGTATTTCGCGTGTTCTGTTCCGCCAGCAAGCTCAGGTCCCGTAAACTGGTCGCCTTGTCGCGTACGACTGGCTAGACTGTTCAGGCCGGACGGGGGCGAACGGTTTGGGTATCCTCTTCATCAGCCATTCGAGTTTGGACAACGAGCCGGCGCTGCGGGTCCACGACTGGCTGAAGGATCATGGCTGGAACCAGGTCTTCCTGGACCTTGATCCAACTCAGGGCATCCTGCCGGGTCATCGCTGGCAGCAGGAGCTGAAGCTCGCGGGCGAGCGCTGCTCGGGCGTCGTGATCCTGGTGTCGCCGAACTGGGTGGCTTCGCGCTGGTGCCAGACCGAGTTTCTCGTCGCTGATCAGTTGGGCAAGAAGATCTTTCCCGTTTTCGTCGCGCCCACATCCTTCGAAGATCTGCCGCACGAATTAACGGGCAGATTTCAATTCGCGGACATATCGACGCCGCAGAAGGAAGTGGAAGGCCTCGAACGGCTCGCCAACGGCTTGAAGCGCGCGGGCCTTGATCCCCACAGCTTTCAGTGGCCACCGCCGAACGAACCCTATCGGCCGATCTATCGCGGCCTGGAATCTCTCGATGAGCAGGACGCGGCCATCTTTTTCGGCCGCGACGCGCTCATCACCAAGGGCATGGATGCGCTGCGCCGCATGCGCGACGGCGCACCCGAACGCATGCTCGTCATCCTGGGCGCATCGGGCGCGGGGAAGTCCTCGTTCCTCAAGGCAGGCCTGGTTGCCCGTCTGACTCGCGACGAGGAGAATTTTCTGGTGCTGCCGGTCATCCGGCCCGAGCGCGCCGCGCTGTCTGGCAATCAGGGCCTTGCCGCAAGCATTGCCCGCGATCCTGCTCTGCTTGGCGACTCAAACAGCCTGACAGATGCCTTCGCGAAGTTGCGCGCCGAGGTGATGGAGCGGCTCAAGCGCTTCGCGGACCGCGCGCTTGAGAGCCACGCAGCCAGGCCCCCCACAATTGTGATCGCGCTCGATCAGGCGGAGGAATTGTTTATTGCGGAGAACGCGGAAGCCTCTGGCGTACTCGATCTTCTGGCCGGCTCTGTGCAGGCGGACGCCAATGCCATCATCATCGCGACGATACGGTCCGACGCCTTCGCAAAACTGCAGGGAGAACCGCGCCTTGCGGAAATTCCCCTGCTGCCCTTCAGCCTTCCACCCATTCCGTTGGGCGCTTTCAAGGATGTGATCGAAGGACCCGCACGGCTTGCCAACCCGCCGATTGCCGTCGAGCCAGCGCTTTCGGATCGTCTTCTGCAGGATTTGGCAGCCGAGGATGCGCTGCCTCTGCTCGCCTTCACGCTCGAGCGGCTTTCGTCCCGGCATCGCGGCGGGGGAATGCTGACGCTCGCCGAATATGTCGAGAAGCTGGGAGGATTGCAGGGCGCGATCGTCAGCGCCGTCGACGCGGCGTTCTCGGAAGCGCACCGCGATCCCGCATTGCCCCACAGCCGTGCGGAACTCGAAAAGCTGGCTCGCGCGGCGTTCATCCCCGCGCTTGTGCATCTCGACGACGCCGATTCCGAACCCCGGCGAAGAGTCGAGCGCCTGAGCGCCCTGCCGGAAGCGACGCATCCGCTGGTGCGTCATCTGGTCGACCAGCGCCTGCTTGTTTGCAACAGGAGTCTTATCGACGGCATCGAGACCGACACGATCGAGGTCACGCACGAAGCGATCCTGCGGCAATGGCCGTCGCTCAGGGCGTGGATCGCGGAGGAGCGCGACGCGTTGCGCGCGCTCGATGCCGTTCGCGATGCTGCAGCAGAATGGCGTGCACACAAACATCACGAGAATACGAAGCTAGAACAAAGCTGGCTCGTCCATCGCGGCGGACGTCTCCAGGAAGCTGAGGCATTGCTAACGCGGCCGGGGTTCGCTGGTGCTCTCGGCCCAGCCGAGGTCGAATACCTCGCCGCCTGCAGGGCGAACGAGAACGCCGAACTCCTGCGCGAAAAGCTGGGCCTCATGCGCACGCGGCGGCTGCAGCGCAATATTGGCATCCTCGTCGTCATCGGAGCTATCATCGTACTGCTGGCGGCCTTGGGTATCGCGCAGCTTCTTGCGGGTATGCGCGTCCAGGCCTCCGATACTCTCGCAGCGCAGGCGGCAAAGGAATCCGAGACTGGCAACTACGATCTCGGTGCCCGCTACGCCCTTGCAGGATTGATCGGAGCCGATTCGTCTTTCTTAGGCCATTACAGCGCTCGCGCTGAGCCGGAACTTCAGGGCGCCGCCAACGAATCGAGTGCACTGGCTGTCCTGCGTGGACACGAGGGCTTTGTCATGAGCGCATTCTTCAGCCCTGACGGTAGGCGCATCGTCACGGCGTCGCGAGACAAGACCGCGCGGGTGTGGGACGCCAGCACAGGACGCCAGATCGCCGTCCTGCGTGGGCACAAGGGCCCGGTAATGAGCGCTGCCTTCAGCCCGGACGGAACGCGCATCGTCACGGCATCCGCCGACAAGACGGCACGTCTGTGGGACGCGAGGTCAACGCGCGAGATTGTCATCCTGCGCGGGCACGAAGAAGCGGTGGGAAGCGTCGCGTTCAGCCCTGACGGAAGGCGCGTGGTTACGGCGTCCGATGACACGACCGCGCGGATCTGGGATGCCGCGACCGGCGCGCAGCTCGTGCTGCTCGCCGGCCATGGCGACGGTGTGAACAGCGCCTCGTTCAGTCCCGACGGAAAGCGCGTCGTCACGGCGTCCGAAGACAAGACCGCGCGCATATGGGATGCGGACACGGGGCACGAGATCGCCGTTCTGCGCGGGCATGAGGGCGCAGTCGAAGGCGCCGCGTTCAGTCCCGATGGCATGCGCGTCGCTACCGCCTCCGACGACAGGACCGCGCGTATCTGGGACGCCGACACAGCGCGCGAGGTCGCCGTGCTGCGTGGGCACGAAAAAGCTGTGAACAGCGTCGCATTCGACTTCGACGGCAAACGAATCGTTACCGCGTCCCGGGACCAAACAGCCCTGATATGGAACGCGATCACGGCACGCGAGGTCGCGGTCTTGCGCGGGCACGAGAGCATCGTAGAAAGCGCCATGTTCAGTCCCGATGGCAGCCGAATCGTTACGGCGTCCGACGACAGGACTGCGCGCATTTGGGACACCACGCGCGCGATCACGGTCCTGCGCGGGCACGACGAAGTCGTCAACAGCGCATCCTTCAGCCCGGACGGGAGACGCATCGTCACGGCGTCCAGCGACAAGACTACGCGAATATGGGACGCAAACACGGGGCGTGAAATTGCGGTCCTGCGCGGGCACGGCGGAATGGTCGAGGCGGCGGAATTCAGCCCCGATGGAGGGCGCGTCGTCACCGCCTCCGATGACAAGACAGCACGCCTGTGGGATGCGAGGACGGGACAGCAGACAGCCGTATTGCGCGGGCACGATGAATCCGTCTACAGCGCGTCGTTCAGCCCCGACGGAAAGCGCATTGTAACGGCGTCCACTGACAGGACGGCACGGGTGTGGGACGCAAACACGGGGCGGGCGCTTACTGTCCTGCGCGGCCACGCGGGCGTGGTCGAAAGCGCCTCCTTCAGCCGCGACGGAAAGCGCATTGTTACGGCATCCACTGACAGGACGGCGCGGATATGGAACGCGGCCACCGGCCGTCAGCTCGCCGTTTTGCGCGGGCACGAAGACAGGGTCAGCAGTGCTGCGTTCAGCGCTGACGGCGCGCGGATTGTTACGGCCTCCTGGGACAAGACAGGGCGGATATGGGACGCCAAGACCGCCGCCGAGATCGCCGTTCTGCGCGGGCACGAAGACGCGGTCTTAAGCGCCGCGTTCAGCGCCGACGGAAGGCGCATAGTTACGGCGTCCCATGACAAGACCGCGCGGATCTGGGACGCGAACACAGGACACGAAATCGCCGTCCTGCGCGGACATGAAGGCCAGGTCGAAAGTGCCGCCTTCAGCCCCGACGGAAAGCGCGTCGTCACCGCCTCCGATGACGACACTGCACGGGTGTGGAATGTCTCCGCGGTTGTTTCGACACCTCGCGACGAACTGATGCGCCGGATCTGCGACGTAACTCTGGCTCACGGATTGAATAAATTCTCCGCGAAAGAGCTTCTTCATACTGCCCCCATTCTCGATCCGCGTCTCGACACCGACGCCTGCCATCCCCCGAGCCCATGGGCACGCCTCGGCCGGATTTTCTGGGCGGGCGTAACGGATTAGCTGAGCGATCTGCTACTCACACCTACCGCTGATTTCCACGAGCTGCCGAGCTCATGTGACGTTCCGATAATACCGCGCTTTCTTTTGTCCAGCGCGCCGCTTGTGCCACCGAGGCGCTCCAGTCCTATGGGGGCGTTACCATGAAAACCGTGCCGCAGCCCAAGATGACCGAGCATTTGTTTTTTCCGCCGTTTGAGGTCGTGCCATAGAAATTGCCGCCAAGCGGATAGAGGGGAGCCGTCGGGAAAGCGCCGTCATTGTAATTGAATGTCGCGAATTCATTTTCGTTGCTGTTGACTAATGAATAAGCGCCGCCGCAACCCTTCGAACATTGTTTGCTCGCGCCGCCAGCCTGGCAGCTGCTCGAGCAAGTTGTACCATAGGGAGTTCCATTCGCGTCGAAAGTTATGCCGGCTTCCGGCGCTTCGCCATCGGTCAGGCCATTGAAGGCGTAGAGCCTTGTGTAGGTGCCGTCTGGCGCCAGCATGAAGATCGTTCCGCAGCGATAGCCGAAACAGGGTTTTGCGTGACCGCCATACAGTGTCGTGCCATAGAGATTTCCAGTCTGCGGATTCTGCGCGAGGCTGCTGAGAGCGAGGAAACCATCCGCGCACTTTGGTTGGCTACAGAAGGAATGAAGTATTGTCTCGGTGTATGCCGAGCCGTTGGGTGCGAGCTTGAAAACGGTGCCGCAGCTGCCGATGAAGCAACGAGGATCGCGTACGCCGCCCGATTCGGTTGTGCCGTAGAGATTCCCCTGAGTATCGATGGTCACACCTGCAAAGGGATTCGCGCCGTCGTTTGCGCCGCCCCGAAAGGCGTGAAGCACTTGTTCGGAGTAGCTGGTGCCGTTGTTGACAAGTTCGAATACCGTACCGCAGCCCAACCCTCCGGCGCAGCCAATCCCGCCGCCGTAAAGCGTGGTGCCATAGAGATTTCCCTGAGAATCGACGGCCAGCGTCGAATAGGGATTTGCGCCGTCGCCGTTGCTGCCCGTAAAGCTGTACAGTTTGGTCTCGGACCAAACGCCGCCGGATTGCGTCAGCTCGAAGACAGTGCCGCAGCCGGTTCCGCCGCAACCTGTGCCACCGCCCTCGGTGGTGGTACCAAAAAGATTGCCCGCCGCGTCCACAAACACCGCAGAAAAGGGAAAGGCGCCGTCGCTGTCGCCGCCCATAAAGGTGTGCGGTCTGGTCTCGGACCAAACGCCGCTGGATTGCGTCAGCTCGAAGACGATGCCGCAACCCTGTTTGCACGACCCGGAAACTTGCTCGGGGCCACCTCCCGCGGTGGTTCCATAGAGATTTCCCTCCGGGTCGGCCGTCAGGCCCGCACGGGGGAACGCTCCGTCGCCGCCCTTTCCCGTGAAGGAATAGACGGGCACGGGTTTGGCCATTGCGCTGTCCAGCGGAGCAAGGAGTGCCATCGCCAACCCGAACGCGAATATGCGCGAGATGCAAGCAGGTAGATACATGTTACCCCTCCTACGAAGCGCCAGATGTACTCCGGCGGTTGTCCGTGCTCTTCCGGTATTGACCCTGCGCGATCCGTTGGCCCTCAGCCTATGCTCAAGAAACGCGTCTGAACAGTAGCCGGCAATATGGGATTCTAATTTGGTCCGCTCCAAGGAAAGGGGCCCACGATCAAGGAAAACGTCTAGCTCCGAATATGCCAGGGCGCAGACGAATCCGTGCCTATCATGGCCGGAATTGACAGCATCGGGAATTCTCGATCTGGTTGAGTCTGCTGGACAACCTGACGCGGCGGGGCGCGTCGATTGCGATGATGATTGGTGCAAAGAAGCAGGGGGATCCATGAACTGTGGACACTTTAAGGAATTCAGACGCGGCCTGTTGCCGCTCGTTTCGGGCGTCTTGTTCGCCTGTGTCGTGATGCCGGGGGCAGCCTTCGCCGCGGCCTGCCTTGGCGACACGAATCCCAACCTCGTCAGGAACGGAGGTTTCGAATCGGGTATCGGAACCGACATCAAGCACTGGACCGTGGCGTGGGATAGCACGGTAGACCCATACGTGTACCTCGACACAACCAATCCTCACAGCGGCGCACAGGACCTGGCGATGGGCAGCACTCGCGGCGCGAACGACATTACCCAAGGAATTCAAGGAACCGTAGGTGGATACGTCTACACCGTCTGCTTTTGGCTGTATTCATCTCCCAATCTTAGCGGTGGGCATACAAGTTTTGAAATACTTTGGAACAACGTCCCCGAACTCGAGCTGATCAACAGCGCTCGATTCGGATACGAGTATTACGCCCTAAACGTACTCGCTCAGGGCAACGCCCACGACGCCTTGAAAATCCGCGAGCGGAATTACGAAGGATTCTATTACCTCGACGACGTCGCGGTTCAGTTGTGTTCCGGTTGTGGGCTCGCGCCAGATTCCGACCAGCATATGAGGGGCAAAAGGCTGAGCGAAAAATCGGTTGAGTGATCTCAGCCGGCCAGGATGGTATCGGTTTGCTTGATTCGCCGGAGTCGCTGATGGGTTCGGGTTGAGGTCGCGGCATATTATTTGTCATTCGGAGATTTCGTAGGGGATTCGCCCGCTGCGCACGCCCGAGATACTCTAAATTGACGGCGGCGCCCGCGGCAACGGTCTGTGCCTTGAGCCCGCAACGGACGTCAGCGGCTCTTCTTCGCGGCTGCAATCCCAACCCGTCGCCGCACAAAAAATGCCCCCAGAACCATCAGTCGTCGTCCGGCGGAAGCAGCTTCAGGTTTTCGGGATGCATAGCGTTCGGAACCGCCGGCGCAGGTACCGGCACGAATATCCGCGGCGTCGCCGAAAGATCGTAGAAATGCGCGAGATTGCCTGTTGACCGAGCGTCCGCGAAGGTCAGCTCGCCCATCGGAATACCGAAATTGAATTCGACGAAGCGCGCGACGCTGCCGAAATCCTGCTGCTCGTTGTTGATGTAGCGGTGCGGCGTGTAGGCCGATACGAAGATCAACGGCACGCGGAAGCCATACTGATAGCCGCCTTCCGGGTACGGAAGAATGGTCGGCGCCTCGTGGTCGTACCATCCTCCCCAATCGTCCCAGGTGATGATGATGGCTGTGCTGTCCCAATATGACGAACCGTCGGCGTTGCGGCACTGGCTGTTGCCTATCGCGTTGACCAGCCTCGCCACCCAGGCAGGGCCGCCGCCCGTGTTGATCAAGGCGTGATCCGAGAACTGCGCGGACGGTATGATCCAGCTGACACCTCGAAGTTTGCACGCGGCTATTTCCGGAAACGCTTGGAGCGGATTAAGTGCCAGGTTGTGCCGCCACAGCGCACCCTCGCATCGGCCATTGCTCGGCTTGCAGATGTGCTTGATCGCATCGGGCGCGCTCCACAGATCACCTGCGCCGGGAGTGTAATAACGCCAGCTTACGGAATTGGCATCCAGCACATCGGCGAGAGTGAGATGTTCGAAACAGGGATAGATATGTTTCGACGGATTCTCCACGCCCTTTGCATTGATCAATTGGACGCGCGTGGCAGGCGGGGCGATGCAGCCATTGATCGTCTGGCCTTTTGTCATCAAATTTTCCGCGGCAAAGGTTCCCTTGTGGTCGTCGGCTGGGCTCGGAGCCGAGGTGGCGCCGAAGAGGAACTGGTGGGCGGGAAAGCTCGGCCCCTGATTGGTCTGGAACATGTAGTTTGCCCAGCCGTATTGCGTCGCCAGGAACAGGTAAGGATTGAGAATGCCCGACGAGTTGTCGACGTACCTGAACATGGGGTTGGGCAGGCAAGAACGTATGCAAGTGATGTCGCCGGCGCCATCCATCCTGCACGTGTCTGTCGCCGCGTTCAGATCGCACATGACGACGAATTCCGCATGGGCGTGACCCAGATCGTAGCTGTTGGCCAGCGGGACGGGCTTGGGCCGAACGCTCCCTCCTTGCGCATTCCTGTCGAGCCAGTGCCCGGCCTGGATGTCGTACTCGGAGTCGTCGGGCTTCGTCTTGCAGCGCTGGCTGCTGCAGAGCGCGTAAAACAAATTGTCCGGTGTGCGGTTTTCCTGGACGATGATGACGATGTGCTCGAAGTTCGCGATCTGGGCAGAGGCGGGCATCGCCGTCAGCATCGCAACCAGTAGTCCGGCAAAAAGTTTCATGTCGATTCCCGTGCTGCGCCGCCATGGGCCAGAGAGGCACGCTGTCCCCTATGGCATGTTACATCAGATCGCAAACAGGCTCTTTGGCCGAATCGAGCGACGGTGCGGCATTGGGGTGAGGGTGCGACCTTATATACTCCCGGACTGAAAATCCGCGTGTCGGCGGGTCGATTCCCCCTTTGGGCCCAGCAAACCGGGCTTTGCGGAGCCATCGTGACTCAGGCCCGTGACCCGCCATAATAGAGCATCACCGTGTGCTTGGCTTCGGCGAAGAAGAGCCAGCGCTCGATCAGTACACCGAAGGTGGAAAGTGATGCGGCGGTCGATGACAGTATGATCAGGGTGGTGCCTCCGATGTAGAGGCCGGTCACCATCAGGAGAACCGGCAGCCCGAAGGCCGCAATGAAGGAGATGCGGCGCAAGCGTGACGCATGTCTGCGCGCGATGCGAAAACCCATCTCCTTCAGCAGGTAGTTGTCGCTTGTGTGTGGTGGATCGAGCAGCCTCACCTGCCCGATGGCGCCGAGTCCGGTGGCTGACTCAGCTGTGCTTGCGGACGCAGTCCCGTCAATGTAGCGCCAATAGGCAAGCTTAAGAAGAGCTGCCGGCACCACTAGGGCTGCAGCGAGCCAAGCGAATGCCGGGCGGTCGATGCCAAATAGCGCGCCGAGCGCTGCCAGCCATAACGCGCCGGTCATCGCGGCAAGCGCGAGGTAGTTCGGCAGCACCCAGGCATTGGCCCAGCGCTGGATCGGTTTCAGCGAGCGGTAGATGTAGGCAGTGCAAACAACCGATGAGACCGCGCCGACAGCCGCGAGACCTCCGCAGGCGGCCCAGAATCCATCGCTGCGATGAAAGACAACCAGGCCGATGCCAAACAGCCCGGCCGGAATGTAGGTTGCGAGCGCCACCAAACCCTCCCGCGACAGCCAGGACGAACGCCACTGAGAGATCGCGCGCCATGCGCGCTCGGGGTGGCCGAGATGAAAGGTCGATGAGATCAGTCCGCCGGTGATCGCCGCCAGCGCAAGCGCGAGGCTGACCGGAGCGAAGAAGCGGTCGGGCGGCAACGTGTTTGCCACGGCAACTACGCCGAGCCAGAACAGCATCCCGTAGCCGGCGCCCGACGCGGTGGTGAAAAGAATGACCGAGAGCGCAGGATGCATGTGCGATCAGCGAGACAACATGCGATCGATCCAGCCGAGAATGCCGGCGGCATCGGATTCTGCAGGGACAAGCGCTGCATCCGCAGCTTGGGCTGGCCGCGCACGCGGAGGGAGATAACGGTTGACTGGCTTGTAATCGAGCTCGGGCATTGGGGCATAACCGCCGCGCGCCGTGACAAGCTTTGAAACGTCGGACTCGGGGTCGCCCAGATCGCCGAAATGACGCGCCCCCACCGGACAGGTCGCAACACAAGCGGGCACCCGATCCTCGACTGCAAACGCGTCATTGTAGATGCGGTCGATGCACATGGTGCATTTCTTCATTACGCCGGAATCGTAATCGTACTCCCGCGCGCCATAAGGGCAGGCCCACGAGCAGAGCTTGCAGCCGATGCAGAGATCTTCGTTGACGAGCACGATGCCGTCTTCCGCCCGCTTATAGCTCGCGCCGGTCGGGCACACGGTNNGTCTCGCAATGATGGCAGGAACGCGGGAAATGCACGGTGCGGCCGGCCGCGCCGCTACCCGCCTCGTAGCTATGCACACGGTTGAACCACACGCCGTCCGGGTCCGCATCGTAGGGTGCGATGTCGGTGAGCGGGGCGGCTACACCGCCGCTGTTCCATTCCTTGCAATGCACGGCGCAGGCATGACAGCCGACACAGGTGTCGAGGTCGATGACGAGACCGAGTTTTTTTGCTGCGGAATTGTTGGGCAGATCGGTCATGGAGTCTTTTCCGCTTCGGCTCGAAATTCCGCACCGTAACGCAGCACGGACGGTCGTGCGGGCATGTCCGGCGGCAGTTTCAGCCGCGCGAATTGCGGCGTGGAAACGCTCGTTCCCACACCCGCCTTCTCCAGCTTCACGCGCAGATCGGACCAGGCGGCCTGGCCGGTTACGGGATCGCTGTTGGAATATCGGTAGCCCCCCGCCTTCGCCGGAAGCAGCTCGTCGATCAGGTGATTGATGAGAAAGCCGCGCTGGGTTTCGCCGGCATCAGACGCGATATTCCAGGCTCCGCGGCGCTTGCCGATAGCGTTCCACGTCCACACCGTGTCGGGATTCACGCCGTCCATCAGGCGGACCTGGACGGTGATCGCGCCGTGCCGGCTCGAAACATGGACCCAATCATCGTCCGCGATGCCGAGCTTTGCGGCCGTGGCGTGGTGGATGTAGAGCCGGTTCTCGCCGTGGATCTGGCGCAGCCACGCATTCTGCGAACCCCAGCTGTGATACATCGCCATCGGCCGCTGCGTGATCGCGTGAAGGGGAAAATCTCCCGGTGAGTCCGGAGTTTCCTCGAAGGGCGGATACCAGAGCGGCAGAGGATCGAAATACGCCGCGACCCGCTCGCGATGCGCTGCTGGCGGCTGCACATTGCCATGGCCTTGTGCCGCAAGACGGAAGCGCTGCAAGGGCTCGCTGTAGAGCTGCAATGCCATCGCTTCCGTGCGCTCGAGGAATCCCATCGCCACCGCCCATTGCTGATAGTCGCGGTTGATGTGCTTGAAGTATCGGCCTGCGGGGGGGATTTCGGCGCGCCAGAAGCAGCCGTTTTCGACATAGGCGTCGAGCTGGCTTGCATTGGGGCTGCCGGTACCGCTTCGTTGTCCGTCTGCGCCGCGCCAGCCCGCCAGCAAGCCGATGCCGGGCCGGCGCTCGTGATTGACGAGATAATCCGCATAGAGTCCCGGGTAGCGCGGTGACCCCTCCTCATTGATCAAACCGGGCAGACCGAGTCTTGCTCCAAGCTCGATCAGCACGTCCTGAAACGGTCGCACGTCGCGGTCGGGCGCCAGCACCGGCTGGCGGATGGCGTCGGCGGCGCCGTCGGCATTCGAGATCGGCCGGTCGAGCAGCGAGATGCAGTCCCATCTTTCGAGATAGGTGGTGTCCGGCAACACGAGATCCGCATAGGCGACCATCTCGGAATAATAGGCATCGGAATAGATGATGTGCGGAATGCGATACTCTTGGGACCCGGGATCGCGATCGGTCAGCATCGCCATCGTGCCGGCGGTGTTCATCGATGTGTTCCACGCCGCGTTGGCCATGAACATCAGAAGCGTGTCGACGGGATAGGGATCGCCCTTCCACGCATTGTGGATGACCATATGAAACATGCCGTGCGCGGCGAACGGCGCCTCCCAGGAGAACGCCTTGTCGATGCGGCGTGGCGTGCCGTCGGCATCGACGAGAAGATCTTCCGGCGATGCGGGATAACCGAGCGGCGTCCCTTCGAGAGGCCGCTCGGGACCAATCTGGTCCGCGCGGCCCGCGGGCCTGGTGCGCGGAGGGATGGGTTGTGGAAAGGGCGGCCGGATGCGGAAACCGCCGGGCGTTTCGATGGCGCCGAGCAGCATCTGCAGCAGATGAAGCGCGCGGCAGGTGTGGAAGCCGTTGGAATGGGCCGAGATGCCGCGCATCGCGTGCATCGAGACGCCGCGTCCCACCATGCGCTCGTGGCGGCGGCCCGCAACATCCGTCCAGGGCTGTTCGATCACCACGGGCGCGTCAAAGGCGGCTGCGGCAAGTTCGGCTGCAATGCGGCGAATTGTGGCGGCGGAAATTCCTGTCGCTGCGGCAGCGTTGTCGACGGAGTAACAGGGCTCGAGACAGCGTGCGACCATTAGTGCGAAGGCTGGCACCGCTATTCGTCCATCCGCCAGCCGGCATTCGCCCGCGAGCGCTGGCGCGACGGATGGATCGAGCGGCAGCGCCTGTCCGCCATGCCGATCGCGAACGAGCGGTTTGCCTTGCTCGTCGCGCGCGAACAGCCCGTCGTCGGGCCCGCCAGGATCCCGGATCACCAGCCACGGAGCGTTGGTGTAAGTTGCGAGATACTCGGCATCGACCTTTCCGGCGCGCAACAATTCCTGCGCCAGAGCCATCACCAGGAGACCATCCGTACCCGGACGAATGCCGAGCCATTCGTCCGCGATCGCCGAATAGCCCGTGCGCACCGGATTGACGGATACGATTTTCGCGCCGCGCGCCTTCAACTTTCCGAGGCCGATCTTCAGCGGATTGCTGTCATGGTCTTCGGCGACGCCGAACAGCAGAAAATACTTGGTGTGATCCCAGTCGGGCTCCCCGAATTCCCAGAACGAGCCGCCTATGGTGTACATCCCCGCTGCGGCCATGTTGACCGAACAGAAGCCACCATGAGCCGCATAGTTGGGCGTGCCGAACTGGCTCGCCCACCAGCCGGTCAGGGCCTGGGACTGGTCGCGGCCGGTGAAGAAGGCGAGGCGCCTCGGATCGGTGCGCCTGATATCGCCGAGCCACGTGCAGGCCGTGTCGAGCGCTTCTTCCCAGCTGATCTCGCGAAACTCGCCGCTTCCGCGCGGACCGATCCTGCGCAGCGGTCGCGAGAGTCGGGCAGGCGAATAATGCTGCATGATGCCGGCCGAGCCCTTTGCGCAGAGTACGCCGCGATTGACCGGATGCTCGCGGTTGCCCTCGATGTAGCGGATACGCCCGTCGGCCAGATGCACCTTTATGCCGCACCGGCAGGCGCACATGTAGCAGGTCGTCTCCACCACGCGATCGCCGATCGGCCGGGATGCGGGCGTGGGTGGTTCGATCGCCGCCATGGAAGCCATTCCGTTCGCCAGAATTTGCCGCATCGCTGGAAACCAGCACGGCAAGCCGCTCGCCTGTCGCGGCCCTGAGAACAATACTCGTAGATTCGAAAGGCGAGCGAAAGCAGCGAGGCCCGGGCAGGTCACCGATTGGCGAAACCCCGTCTGGAGATAACGGAAACGCGCCGGAGGGTACTAGCGGAAATCCGGATCGAAGCTATCGGGCGATTCGGGCACGGCGGACCGATACTCGTGGCCCGGGCCGAGTGCGGCCGGCCTATCGAAGCGGAACGCGTCGTCTGTGCCAAAACCCTCGTCGACATCGACAGCGTAGTCGTCAGAAGGGCCCCCCGCGAAGGTCCCTCCGCCCGTACGGCCCAGAGACCCGGCGCCAAACCGAGCCGAGGACACGCTGCAGAACGGGCCAACTTGGCACCTATTGAACCCTCGAAAGAGAACGACCGGGCGGGAAGGTCTGCCGCCGGGTGCGCGTGCGTTTGCGGTCGAGGAAAATACCGAGCCCGCAAGGATCGCCGTGCCCAACGCTATCCACAATCGGATTTTCATGGCTTTCTCCCGCCAGACGCCGTTTCGTTCATGAAAACGCGAAGCCCGGCGGCTCGTTGCGCGGCGCCCTCTCGCGCGGTGGTTCCGCGCGGACGCATTCCCCGTCAGTCGACGACGCGTGGCCGCCCGCGCTCGCCGAGAGCGCATTCGAGCGCGGCGCGGTCCCAGTGTCCGCCGTCGGCTGCCGCCTCATACGTGCTCTGCAGGAATTCCATCAGGCATCTGGCCGGATCGGGGGTGGTGCGTACGGCCTCATACGGAAGAATGAATTCGCCAAGCTCCTTTTCGAAATGCGCTGCGGCGGGGCGCACCGCTGCCCGGGGAAAGCCTTCAGGCATCGGGTAGGCGTAGGAATAGAACGCCGCATACTCGATCGGTCCGCCGCCCGGCCAAAAACCGGCGCTCGACACTTCGTGCGAATAGGCCTCGCGCGTTACCGCGTCAGGCAGGTGAGGAAAGCCTCCAGGATGAAGCGGCGCCCGGCGGCCGGAGAAGCGCGTCACGGCGAGATCGGGGGCGCCCCAAAAGAAATGAATCGGACTCACCTTTCCAAGGAACGCCGTTCGAAAATGTGAAAGCACCTCGTGAGCCTTGAGAAGGACCCGCCAAAACCGGTTGGCGAAGTCGGGATCATAGGCGGCATGCGCGGTGTCGTGGCGAAACGGAACGGCGTCCGCAATCTCGTTCGGCGATCCGTCGATGCGCACATCGACCCCAAGTTCGGACAAGCACGACAAGTACGCGGTGTAGAACGCCGCAACGCTCATCGGCCGCAGTACAAGGTGCAGGATCTGTCCGGTGCTCGCGCGCAGCCAAAGGATGTGATTGATGAAGTCGAATTCGATCTGCAATCCAAGGCTGCCCGCATGCATCAATGGGGTGCCGAGGCCGCGCGCGGTGACGTCGAACGTCACATGCCACGAATGGTTGAGCCATGGCGTCAGCGCGAGGCGTGTCTTGCCGACGATCTGCGTCCACAGCTGCAGAGTCGCGCAGGTCTCTTTCCACGCCGCGTAGGGTAGCTCCGGCCATTCTTCGGGCATCAATCCGGCTCCGTGAAATCAGCGCGCCGCCCCGTCCGGTGCGAAGCTTGTCCTCGGGCCGGCCTTCGGCCGGATCCGGGGGCGCCACCCCGCAACAACTGCGGGGCAGGCTCTCCCCCAAAAGTGGGGGAGGAAAATCGAGCGCACACCTTTCCTCGACGAGCCTGCGCGAAACTCGCGGCGCCTTACTTAATGCCTTTCAGCACCGCCACCGTCGCCGTCGCTTCCTGCCGAGCGGTGGTGACATCCGTCGCGCCGAGGCCGTTTTCGGCTTTTGCCAGAGCGGCTTGGAGTGCCTGTTTCGTCGACGCATTGGTGGAATCCGGGATGGCGCCGGCGCCATTGTTGGCGCATGGATTCAACTCTTTCGCATCGAATCCCTGCCCCCCGGGACCCACCAGGCAATTGACCGCGTGATGCAGATGCGTATGCACGGTCGCAATGTCCGTTCCTCGGGCCGCGAGGCCGGCATGCATGGTCGCATTGTTGATTTCTGCGCTCACATCGGCAGCCAGAACAGGAAGCGCAAATAAGCTGGCGGCACCCACGAACAGAACTGCAACGGCAGATAATTTCTGGAACATAGTTCCCTCCCAGTGCTCGTGCCCCTTGACTGGCTGCGATCCTATCACACTTCCGATCCTGTGTCGGCGCCACTGGGCATGAAGGCGAAATCGGCAGGGTTGGGCGCCCGCGTCATCTCCCAGTAGTCGACCAGCGCGAACGGCCAGTTTTGTGAAACACGTCCAGACGCGCTCTTGTACCAGCTCGACACCTGGGGAACGCCCCAGGCCATTTTCCTGTTGCCATCGTCCACTCGGCGATTGAACGCTTCGTGGACTTCCTGTTTCGGCTCCATCGCGGCGTGGCCGTTGCGCAAGAGGGTCGCCATGCAGCCGAGAATGTAGCGAATCTCGCATTCGGAAAAGAAGATGATGCTGCCGTTGACGACGATGTTGGTGTTGGGGCCGTACATCATGAAGAAATTGGGAAATCCCGGAACGGTAATGCCAAGATAGGCGCGTGCGTCGCCCGCCCAGACCGTATGAAGATCGCGTCCGCCGCGCCCCTTGATCGTCATCGGCGCAAGGAAGCGGCTCGCGTGAAATCCCGTGCCGTAGATGAGGACATCGCCCGCATATTCCCTACCGCTACGCGTGCGCACGCCATCGGGCGTGATTTCCGCAATGGGATCGTCCACCAGATGCGCATTTGGCCGCTTGAACGTCGCAAGCCACACGCCATTGTCCCGAAGAGAACGTTTCCCGCCGAACGGGTAATCGGGAACCACCTTGCGGAAGAGGTCCGCGTCGCCGTCGGTCTGCGCGCGCGTGTATTCGGTGAGGAGACCACGCAGCTGTTCATTGGCGACGCTGACTGCGCCAGGCGATCCCTGCCACGCGGGGTCGACACTAACGTAAGGGAGAAGCCCGTCCGTCAACATCCAGAACAGCCAGAAGCGGTACCACTGCGCGTAGGTTGGGACATGCTTCAGCAGCCATTTCTGACCCTCGGGCACCGGGTCGTGATAGTTGGGTGTGGCGCCTAGCCAGGGGGGAGATCGCTGGAACACGAACATCTCGCCCACATCGGCAGCGATTTCGGGCACGAATTGAAAGGCACTCGCTCCCGTGCCGATCACGAGGACGCGTTTGCCCCTGAGATCGATGGAGTGATCCCACTGCGCGGAGTGAAACGCCGCGCCTTTGAATGAGCCGAGGCCTTCGATATCCGGAAGCTTTGGACGACTGAGCTGACCGACAGCGGTTATGACGGCGTTGCTCTCGACGGTCTCTTCGCGACCGTCCGCCGACCGCGCGCGCGAAACCCAGATCTTACGGCGCTCATCATATGCCGACCCAACGATCTCCGTGCGGAAACGGACTCGCGCGCGCACTCCGTATCGTTCGGCAACATCCCGAAAATAGGCGAACAATGCATCCTGGGTTGAATAATGGTGCGGCCAGTCGTGATTGGGCGCGAAGGAATAGGAATACATGTGATTGGGATTGTCGACGCGGCAACCGGGATAGGCGTTCTCGAACCATGTCCCCCCAACTTCGTCATTCTTGTCGACGATCGTGTAAGGGATGCCGGCTTGACCCAAACGTATCGCCGCAAGAATGCCCGACATGCCCGCACCGATGATCAGCACGTGGAACGCCTGCTTTCGGCCTGCTTCGATGTCCTCCAGCATGTCTCCGACCCTGTCTTGGCCTTCGAGCGCCAGCTCTTCGACGAGGAACGGAACGTAGCGGTCGGGAATTTCTGTGCCGGCGACGAAATTCATCGTCTCGCGAATCGTGGAGAGGGGAGGACGTGCGGTGCGGGCGATGTGGCCATCCCTAAGCGCTCCGAGCGTCGTCATCGCGGCCGCGGCGATTTTGGATTTCTGCTGGTCGCTCAGGCCGCCCTGTCCATCCCCGAAAAACTCATAAACGGGCTTGACGCCGCCCCGGATAAGGCTGGCGTCGCCCGTGAGATGAACAAGTGCCGCCGCGAGCGACGGATAGTGGGCGGAGGCGATGGCCGCCTGGATTGCGCTGTCATTCTCGCGAATGGGAATCGTCATCGGCGCTCCAGCGTCAAAACCGCACTGGCGACATCCTGTATCGGCGGCAATACTGTCCCCCGGTCGCCTGGAGAGAATCAAGCCGCCGACTGGGGCGGTGCATGCAANNTCGGCCGGCGCGGGCTTGGCCGTCGTCAAGCCGCTTCCCATATAGGAAACCCGCCCCTGGCTCCAATCGAGAGGACATCCCGAATGATCGCTTTCCTTCGCTGGCTGCGGGATATCGCGCTGGGCGCCCTGAATGGCGTCGTCAGGCTGGCGGTATTCATCGTCGTTTTGGCCGCCGTGCTCATCGTGATCGGATTGATTGAGGGCGATGGTCTGCCGGCGCGGATGGTGCTCAATCTCGATCTTCGAAGTTCGCCGCCAGACTCTTCGAACACGGCAAGCCTGTTCGCCGATCGGCGCACCCCGACTGTCATGGACGCGGTTTTGGCGCTTGATCGCGCCGGCCGCGATTCCCGGGTGAAGGGTGCATTCGTGCAACTCGGCAGTGGGGGCCTCTCCGTCGCACAGGGCGAGGAGATCGGCGCTGCGCTGATCCGCTTTCGCGCCACCGGTCGGTTCGTCATTGCTTACGCCCAGGGATTCAACAGCACAGGACTCGGCGACTATCTCACGGCTGCCAGTGCCGACCAGATCTGGATGGAGCCGAGAAGTCCGTTCAGCGCGGCGGGCACCGGCGCCGGTGCCATTTTTCTGCGCGGACTGTTCGACAAGATTCAGGCGGTGCCGCAGATCGTCAAACGCGCTGACTACAAAAGCGCGGCCGATATGTACATGCAGAAGGACTACACGCAGCCCGACCGCGAGCAGACGACCGCGTTCCTGCAATCCTGGTACAACAGCGCCGTTGCTGCCGTCTCGGCCGAGCGCAAGCTCGACAGGCGAACGGTCATCGCTTCGTTTCAAGCCAGCCCGCAATTCGCCGAAGACGCNNCAAGCTCGTCTATATCGGGCAATATGCGCGCGCGACCGAGAGCGAGGGGGCGGTTGGGTCGGGGCCGCATGTGGCCCTCATCGAAGCGGCGGGTGAAATCGTCGACGGCACGGCCGATCACGGCGCCCTCGGCGGCAGCACTGTGATCGCGGGTGACGACTATGCCGAGGCGTTCCGCCGGGCGACGCGGGACCGCAGCATCAAGGCCATTCTTTTCCGCATCGATTCGCCGGGTGGGTCGGTCACCGCTTCCGACCAGATTCTCGAAGCGCTCAAGGAAGCAAAAGCCGCCGGCAAGCCGGTGATCG
>PKWC01000093.1:49027-66761 GCA_003131925.1 Alphaproteobacteria bacterium
GGCGTCGGCGCCGGCGAGATCGGCGTGGGCAAGAACGCGCTCTTCGACTCCGGCATCGAGCCCTATACCCCGGAGCAGCTGGCAAATCTGAACGGGCAGGCCGACGCAATCTACGCCGATTTCATGAAGAAAGTTGCCGCGGGCCGGAAGCTGCCGCTGGCGAAGGTGCAATCCATCGCCAAGGGCCGCGTCTGGACGGGCGCCGACGCGCAGCCACGCGGCCTGGTGGACGAACTCGGAACATTCTGGACGGCGGTGGGCGAGGTCAAAAAGGCGGTGGGCGTGACGCCCGATGTGCGCCTGATCTTCAAACGATATCCCGAGAAGGAGGGCTTCCTGGCCACACTTGCCGACTTGCTGAGTGGCACGCAGGCCGGCATCAGGGCCACAGAGGGCCTGTCGACGATCATGCAGGCGCCGGCGGCCCGCGCGGTCTTGGGGGCGCTCTCCGACGTTCCACGCGCCCGTGTCGAGTTGAGAGCGACCGGCCTGCCGGTGCAGTGATGTGGCGCGACAGGATGGTGCTGAGAGTTGTTTCGGTTAGCGCGGTTTCTGAATGCGGTGAATCAAAATATGATTGTCATGGCCCGCCGAAGAGCGGCCCACCCAGACGGGAGAGACGTGCGATAGCTCGTACGGGCTGGGTGGCCCGGTCTCCACTGTCGCGTCGCCGGGCCATGACAAGATAAGGTTGCGTGAAACGGCACTAACAGCACCCCGCCGAATTTTTTGATCGAATATATGGGGCCTAGATTCGTGTCGAGCCGCGCGTGCTCGTCGCCGTTCTCCCGAACGCTGCACCAAAAAATTCCTAACTCACGGGCAATAGACCTTGTCGACCGGCACGAGAGGCTCGGGGAGAGGGGCACCGCGCGGGGTCGTGCGGCAGACTTCATAACTCCGGGCGACGATGCGATCCAGATCGCCCCCCAATTGCTGTGCAGTCTGCGCGTGTTCTTTCAATCGCCGACTCGCGTCGAACGAATCTTTGCCGGTTTTTGCGTTGCGATGGAAAAGCGGGCCGCTCACCGTCTGTTCCAGATGTTTTTCGCCCAGGCCAAGTGAAAAGAAATCGTCGAGCTTGCGTAGCGTATCGACTGGCGATGCGAGAAATGCGTCGCAATCGAGGGACGCGGCACGCCCCACACCGAGGAGCGGCCAGTTTCGCAGGAACTCGGCGATCTGCATGTGCCAGACCATCGCGGCGAGTTCGAGATCGGACAGGGACAGGAGTTTCGGTGCCGGCCATTGGCCCTGGGGGTGATCGTCGTGGAGCACGGCAAGAAAGAGATTGCGGACATATTTCCGCCCGCTCTCCCCCATCTTGCAAATCGACACGAGAAAGCTGCGGCAATCGGAATAGAGAAAGAGCATCGGCCCGGAGGTCTGCATCGCCGCGTGGCGCAGAAGTGTGTTGGCTGCCGGCGCGGGCTTCAGCGTCACGCGCTCTCCGGTCACAAAGTCCCGCGAGAGAAGATGGAACGCGAGCTGTGGAACTGCCGTCGGCAAATCGCGTGCGAACAGGCCGGCACGATAAGCATCCGCGATCTCGACCAGTATTCCTGGTTCGCAAAGCGACAGATTGCATCCCGGAAGGTCGAGCGCCTTTGCAAGCAGCGTAGAGCAGCAAAAGCCGGTATGCCAGATAATGCGTGGCTGCGGCTGCTCATGCGAGAGGTTCGCAGTCAGGGCTGCGGCGCCCGCGCTCTGGCGTGCCGCGCCCGACCGGTTCCATCGCCAGTCCAGAAAAGATTGTGAGGCGACGTCCGCGCGATCTACCTTCACGAACAGGAACTCGCCGCGGCCCCGATCGAAGCCTTCCGGAAACCACGACGGGTTTTCGGATAAGCCCATCTGCGAACCGGCCAGTGACGCGACCTGCGCTTCGTCCTTCAACGGCATTGTCTCCAGTCCTCTCGAGAACCTGCACGGCTGGACCTATCTGGACAAGAGAGAGATCATGGGGTGCAGCAGCGGCGGGAGGCGCCGGAATGAGCGCCGCGACCGGCGAACTCGAACAGCTTGCCGAGAGGGGCGACAGAGATGCCCAGATCGCGCTCGCCCACCGGTTCGAGGCCGAGGACAGGACCGCGATGGCGCGCGGCTGGTTCGCGCGCGCCGCCAAGCAGGGCGACGTGGCGGCACTGCGTTCGCTTGCGATCAATCTCCTCACGAAATTTCCGATCGTGGAGCGCGACGGCGTGAACATGATCCGCTCGGCGGCGCACAAGGGCGACGCCGAAGCCGCTTATGTTTGCGGGATGCTGGCGGCGCAGGATACCGGCCTCCCTGAGCGCTGGGAGGTGGCGTTTGAGTGTCTCGCACGCGCCGCCGGGCGGGGTTGGGAGCCGGCGCGAGCGCAACTGGAATTTCTCGGCACCGCGGACAGGGCCGCACGTGTGTCCGCGCTGACCGGGTCCGTGCCGATGCGCAGCGTCTTCGATTCACCGCGCATAGGCGTGGTCGAAGGCTGCGCCGCGCCTGAGATTTGCGATTGGCTGATCGAACGGGCGCGTCCGCGTGTTTCCCGTGCCAAGGTCTATGACGCGGCGAGCGGCGGGGGACGGGTCGAGGAAGCACGCAGCAACAGCTCCGTCGCCTTCGACATTGCGCAGTCGGACATCGTGCTCATGTTGCTGCGCGCGCGCATCGTTGCGATTGTCAACGATCCGCTGACGAGCCTGGAGGGCTCCGCAATCTTGCACTACGCACCCGGCCAGCGATTCGAACCACATTTCGATTTCCTCGATCCCGCGGTTCCCGGCTATGCCCGCGATGCCGCTGCGAGCGGACAGCGGGTCGCGACGTTCCTCCTTTATCTGAACGATGATTTTGAAGGCGGCGAGACGGAGTTTCCCAAGCTTGGCTGGCGCTGGAAAGGCCGCAAAGGCGACGCACTGCTGTTCTGGAACGTCACGCAGGCGGGTCAGCCTGACGCACGAACCCTTCATGCAGGCCTGCCGCCGTCTTCGGGTGAGAAGTGGTTGCTGTCACAATGGATTCGTCAGGCGCCGCGAGCGTTGCATGAAGCCGTGGATGACTCGTAGAACAAGATGGTGGTTCATTCGGAACTTGCCAAGGCGCAGCGCATGTCGAACGGGTTGCCTGGACGCATAGGAAACCTCGTGGCTGCAGCCCAGAATGCCATGCGCGCTGGCCACCATGACGAAGCGCAGCAGCTGTGGGGCGAGGTGCTTTCGGCGGACGTTGAGCATCCGCAAGCACTTTTTCATCTGGGCCAGCACGCTCTTATGCGCAAGGATACGGGTCGTGCGCGACAATTGCTTCAGCGCGCGGCCAAGGCGGCGCCTCGAGAGCCCGCGATCCCGTTAAACCTTTCGTTTGTGCATCGCGCGACGGGCGACGCCGCTGCCGAAATGACGGCGCTTACGGACGCGCTCGCCATCGATCCCTATTTCTTTCCGGCACTTCTGGCCAAGGGCATGCTTCTTGAACGGACGGGCGAGAAGAGAAAGGCGGCGCGGGTCTACAAGGACGTGCTGACGATCGCTCCCCCGGAAGAGCAGGTCGCCGCCGAACTGCGTGGCCCTTTGCGGCGCGCCCGTGAAGCTGTGGACGAGAACGCCGCCGAACTTGACGCGTATCTGCGGGCGCGTCTTGACCCGGTCGTGTCGCGCCACGAAGACGAAAATCTTTCCCGTTTCGAAGAGTGCCGGGACATCGCGCTCGGACGCAGGAAAGTCTACACGCAGCAGCCGAGCATGCTGCACGTTCCGCGTCTGCCCGCGATCCAGTTCTACGAACGTGCCGACTTTCCGTGGCTGTCGGCGCTCGAGGCCGCCAGCGACGTGATCCGCGACGAATTTCTTGCCGTGCTGCGCGAAGACATGGGGGGCATGCGGCCCTATGTCTCCCATCCCGATGGAGCCCCGCTCAACCAATGGGCGGAGTTGAATCATTCGTTGCGTTGGAGCGTTTTTTTCCTGTGGGAGCACGGAAAGCGAATCGACGATCATTGCGCGCGCTGCCCAAGCACCGTTTCCATCATCGAGAATCTTCCGCTCATGGACCTGGCCGGATTTTCGCCGAACGTAATGTTTTCGCTGCTTGCGCCTCACACCCGCATTCCATCTCATTACGGCGACACCAATGCCCGCCTGGTTGGCCATCTGCCCCTGATCCTGCCTGGAAATTGCCGGTTCCGCGTCGGCAACGAGATCCGCGAATGGCGTTACGGAGAGGCCTGGCTTTTCGACGACACGATCGAGCACGAAGCCTGGAACGACAGCGACGAGGTCCGCGTCATTCTGATCATCGACACATGGAATCCGTACCTGACCCACGCCGAGCGCGAGCTGGTCGCCACGTTGCTGAGCGGCGTGACCGACTATTATCGGGATTCGGGAACATAGCAGTCAAATTCTGACGGACGATTCCCGGTTGCTAACTTGTACGTCGCCAGCACGCCAAGAAGAAATGCCGTGTTCCGCGCACTATAAAAAGCGTGTCATCCCGGCCAACCTGCCTTCGCCGAAGCGAAGCTTCGGCTTCGCGCAGGCAGGCGCGGAGCGGAGAGCCCGGACGCAGCTCCGTGAAGAAATTACGTAAGCACTTCATCTGGGTCCTCCCCCGGTTTAACCGGGGGATCAGCGCGGGGATGACATGTTTTAGTTCTATTTGAGCGAAACGCGCTCTAATGCAGCGGATATCCGAAGCGCTCAATCCAGGGCTGCAGGAAAGGGATGATCGGCGACAATTCTTTTTCGTACCGGCGCCACTGGCCGATGGCCTGCGAATAGAGCCCAAGCCGAACCTGATGGGCGCTGGGTGAACGGACGACTCGTTCTCGTGTGCTTCGGTCGAAATCGCGCATGGCTTCGTTCCAGTTCATACCGATGAACGCACAGGTCGAACGGACGCAGCTCTCGAAATCCGACACGAGATGTTCATAGCGACATTCAAGGAGATCGAGCGGCAATGTGGAGCGATAAATTTCGGCGAGATGCATGACCCTGTCGTAGAAACGGGCCGCGTCGGTCAGAGTCAGCATCTCAAACGTCGTCGGCTTCACTTCGAGGTGCCTGCGAAAGCAGCTCAACACGACATCGCGCGGATCGCGCACCGCGAACACGATCTTCGCGTCCGGGAACAACCTTGCGATCAGAAAAAGGTTCAACGTGTTGAAGGGCTGCTTGTCGACAAAGATTTTGCCCTCGGGCTTGGCGCCGAATGCGCGGACGCGCTGCCAGTAATTATCCCGCGCCCGATCGAGCAGCGGCTCGCTCAATGACGACAGTTCCTTCAAGCCGGCCGCGCTGCCCAGATATACTGCCGAGAGTTCGCGGAGCGTTTCGCGCTCTTCGAGATCCTCGACGTCCGGGTGCGATGCGAGCACCTGCTCGAGCAATGTGGTCCCCGAACGCATGAATCCGAGCAGGAACACGTGCTGCTGCGACCGAGGCAGTGCGGAGGAGCTCCTGGCTTTGTTCCAGCGCCCGGGGGCCGCTTGCTCGACGTATCCGGTCAGACGTTCGACAAAGTTCAAAGGCCGGGCCGTGCCACCGAATCGCACCTTGTGCAGGCCCCTGAGAATTCGATTTTTTTCGGAATAGGCCTCAAAGGCCGCGGCCGTGCGATCCTGGCCGTCCAAAGCATCTCCGAGCAGCCCCAGCGCCAAAGCCCGCGTCTGATCTTTCGCTCGCATCTCTGCCAGAAAGGCGTCGAGGCGCTGCTCGGCCCGAGCGAATTCTCGCGCGTGAAGATCGGACATGGCCAGCGCGATCACCGCCGTGGGATCGCCCGGGCGAGCCCTCAACGCGCGATCCGCGAACGCTCTTGCTTTCTTTGTCTCGCCGTTCCTTGCGGCCGTGGCCGCCAGCGTGGACAGAGCGTCCGCGTGATTTGGCTGCAACGCGATCGTGCGCTCATAGCAACGCAACGCCGCCCCTTGCTCGCCGACGGCGGCGAGAGCACATCCCTTGTTGTAGTAAGTTTGAGAGCGGGCTGGCGCGACGGCGATGGCGGCATCGAACGCAGCTATCCCCTCGCTCAGACGATTGAGACGAACGAGGCTCGCACCCAACGCAGTAAGGAGATTCACATCGCGCGGCGCGATGGCGACAGCCTGTTCGAATTCGGCCACCGCCTCCGCGTGCCGGTTCTGCCGCTGAAACCAGAGCGCGCGCGTGCTGTGAAAGGCGGGATGGCGCAATCCCTTGCTCAGCGCCAAACTTGCAATGCTGTTGGCTCGGTCGAGATCGGAGAGCGCAGCGGCGGCGATTTCCCGAATATGGGCTTGGGTCTCGTCTTGGCGGTCGGTCGCTGCGGTCATCGCTCAGAGCATCTCCGCAGACCCAGGGGTTTTCGGCCTATCCCCGCGGGACGACATCGAAGGCGATGGTCGTGCGGTTTTGGGACGAGTGGAACGGCAACGTTCCGTGCCACATGTAGGATGGAAAGAGAACCAACAGTCCTGGCATAGGCTGCACGATACGCCGGACGGGCTCCTTCAGGCCGCAGTCGAAATTCGGCTCGCCAAATTTTAGCCATCCTTCCTGGCCATCCCCGCGCTGTACCGCATCGGGCACCGCGACATAGTAGGCCGAGCTGATCCAACCCTTGGGGTGCACGTGATTGGTATGGAAGCCGCAATCGTGAAGACGCGACGACCATGACGCAGCGTATCCGAAACGAGCGCGCCGGCGTTTGAAAAGCGGGTGGCCATCATCCTGCTTCATCTGCTGCACATAATCGGCAACAGCCACGTCGATCTGCGCGCGCAGCAATTCCACCGGCTCATGACCCGCGCCGAACAGATTGTCGAGTGTCTGCGTTCCGCGGCGCAGCGTCTGATTGATGCATTCGCGATTGTCGCGATGCAGGCGATCAAAATACGTGTTCAGATCGCCGTTGAAGCTCTGGATGTCCGCATATCCCGTCGGCGGCGCGATCTCGTAGACGCGCACCAGAGTCTCGCAGTCGTTGATCCGTTCCTCGGCCGGATCCGAGAGCTGGCGCAACGCGAGACCCCAGATGGCAATCGTGTTCTGGTTATGCGGTTCGATTGCGAGCGATTGCTTCGCTGCGTGGAACGCGTCCTCGGCGGCGCCCGCGCGCAGCAGAGTCTCCGCATAATTGCGCCAGGCTGGCGCGTTCTGCGGTTCCAGATCGAGCGCGATCCTGTGTTCGCGCATCGCAGCATCGAATTCGTTGAATTGTGTGTGGATCACACCCAGCGCGTCATGGGGCAGGGCCAGTTGGGGAAGGAGGTATGCCGCGCGCTCGAAGGCCTCCCGCGCCTGATCGTACCGCCCGCCAACCAATAGAAAATCGGCCTTGTGCAGCGGGAGTTCGCCAACCTCCGGATAAAGCGCGGATGCTTCGTCGAACGAGCTGAGAAAGGCTGCGTCGTCGCCCAGGCGGTAGAGCAAATGGTTGAGTTCGCGGTGCGCCAGCATGTTCAAGGGGTTGTGCGCGACTGCGCGCCGATAGCATGCGAGCGCCTCATCGAGTCGGCCGAGGTGTTGTAGCGCATTGCCGCGATTGTAGTCGGCAAACGGCAGATCCGGCGCCTTTTGCTGTGCCGCTTCGAGATAGCGAAGCGCTTCGGGATAGCGCTTCTGCGTATTGAGTGAAATGCCGAGATTGTGCTCGAGCGCAGCGGCTTGCTCGGGGTCGCGCACGCCCAGCGCAAGCGTCTGCCGAAGCAGGCGCTCCGCTTCCGCCGGCCGCTCGAGCTCATTGAGTTCTGCGGCGAGGGTCTGCTTCGCAGGCACGTAGTTCGGTTGCAGACGAAGTGCGCTTCGGCAGCACTTCTCCGCTCCGGCATGGTCACCTTGGGCGGAGTGTGCGAGCGCAAGGCTGAGATGGGCTTCTGCGTAATTCGGCTTCAGCCGGATTGCTTCGCGATAGGCGGCGATGGATTCGTCGAGACGGCCCTGGGTTCTAAGAAGATTACCCAGATTGTGGTGGACTTGCGGCTGTTCAGGCTTGAGCGCCAATGAACGGCGATAGAAGTCTTCTGCCTCGTCCAGCCGGCCCTGCGCGCGCCGAATCACGCCGATCAGCTGCAGCGCATCCGCGTCGGGTGCGGCGCCCGAGACGAGCGGCGACAGAATCTCCTCTGCCTGCCAGGTTTCGCCGCGATTCAAATGGCGCATCGCCGATTGCAGCAGCGTGCGGACCTGCGGTTCTTCGAGCGTGGCTCCGATTTCCATCGATCTGTCAGTGCCTTCTTCGACGGGCGCATCAATACGGGCATTGGTCCAACAGCTCAATGCTCATCTCACATTGCGAACCGGAGCGCGTACTGCAAAGGCGCGTCGTCCCCGTTGAAGCGCGGATCCGGCCCGTGCAGCCGGTGTGCCAGTCAAGGATTCGTCTAACCTCCCCCCTGCGGGGAGGTCGAAAAACGCACTTCGCGTTTTTCGGGTGGGGGTAATCGCGCATCGCACAGACCCCATCCGAAATCGCGTGCCGCGATTTCGACCTCCCCGCAAGGGGGAGGTAAGATCAAATGTCGACCGAAATTCGCGCTTAAGCAATGCGGTGCGTAGATGTTCTAACCCGCAAAGCGGAGACTCAGTGGCATCACGTACAACGCACATGATGCGCGCCGACGCGCGCTCGCCGGAACGCACCTTAGCTCGAAATAGGAAGAGCGGATCCGTCGGGCTCGTATCCCATTCGGCGCATGACGCTTCCGTGATCGTGACAGATACTCTCACGCATTTCCGCGGTGAGTTCCTGGCCCCAGGAACTAGGTCTTCCGGTGCGAAAGAAGGCTGTGGCCGTTCTGGGGCGCTCGCGGAAGCCTTGGGAACGCTCCTCCGACTGCAGGCGGGCGAATGTGGCTGCTCGCACGGCTGCAGAAATGCGATCGTCCGTTGCGGGCAGGCCCGCTTCAGCGGTGAGCCGACGGAATCCTGTCAGGGGGTCGCCAAACAGATCTTCGAACCGCGCCAGCGAGACGCGGTATTCGCCGTTATCACGCCAGGACTCCACATGTTCGCTCCACGACCCGATATGTTCGTGCAGCTGAAAGGGCAGGCGCCGCTCGGGATTGGCGACCACGACACCGTCGCGGCCGGCCATAAGCTCGATCGCCCGCGTCAAATCCATGCCGAGATGGTGGGCGTAGGAGACCGCGACATCGAAGGGGTGACGAACCACGTGAACAACCGCGCGCACGCATTCGGGAGGAAACAGCCACTGCCCATTCTCCGCCCGACGCGCCTGATCGTGAGCCTTGATGATGATCGTGTCGGCAATTGCAGCACTGAGTTGGCGAAACACTTCCGGAAGGAAGGTGTCGATTTCCGGGGGCAGGAGGTCAGCCGCATTGACCGGAACAATGTCGTCGAACAGAAGGCGACGCGGAAGCCCGTAATAGCCCGCGGTCATCGCATTGATCGAAACAGGGTCGAACGATGGCCGGCGCAGGTTCTCGAAGATTACACGCAGCCAGGTGCTACCGGACCTGGGGTAGCTCGCAATGAGCACGAGATTACGGCTCACGACACTGCCCGTTCGATACTGTCTGCGAGGTCCTCCGGCAAGTGGTCGCGGGCGCCCGCCAGGGCGAAGATCCGGCACCTCACGTCTGCATGGCGGATCATCCGCGCGTGCTTGCCGATACGTCCCAATGGTTCAAGAAACCGGGCCCGGAATGTGCATTGCGCGAGCAACTCGAGCCGGGCAGGGCCTTCAATGCCGACCGGTGAGCCGCGGGCGCCAAGACTCAGTCTGATTACAGCCATCAGGGCGACAGGTTGCGTCGCGACTGGCATGGGCAGGATATATTTTTGCATGCCGCGGCGCACCTGATCCCGTCCGCTGCAATCAAGGCCAAGTCTTTCGCACGCGTCGCGCCACAGCTTGATCGCCTCGGCGCTTAGCCACGCCAATACCTGTCTGCCGTTCCATGTGACGCGCGTGACGTCTTCCGCGACAAGGTTCCAGCCACGCGTGCACAAAGCCGCGGCGAGAGTGGACTTGCCGACTCCCGAGTTGCCGGAGATTGCAACGCATTGCCCATTCGGCGCCAGGATCGTGCACGCCTCGAGCGCCAGCTCGCCGCGTTGATGAATCAACACGCCGCGCGCGCTGCCATTCAGGAAAAGCTCGACTGTAGCCGGATCGGAGCCGGGCGAAGACTTGAATGCGATCGTCGTGCCGTCATGGATCAGATAACGCGCGGTACCGGGAACCTCGAAGAGAAGTGCGCCCGGCCTGCCCTCGATCGAGGCGCCGAGCGCAGTGCCGCCCGGCAAATGCGCCGGGAGTTTGGCAGCCTGTGCGATTATCGAATCTGGAATGCCGGGTACGGGACGGCCATGGAGCGGCGAATCAATCAACGGGGTATCCGAACCGTTCGACCCAGGGTCGCAATATCGGCTGCATCGGCTCAAGCTGCGCGGCATAGCGGCGCCATTGGGCAACGCTCTCGCCGTAGAGTCCACGCCGTACTTGCTGGGCACTCGGCGAGCGGATATCCTGGGAGCGCGCTGTGGCGCTGAAATTCACCATCTCTTCTTTGTAAGGCACTCCGATGAACAGGCAGACATTGCGGACGCGCATGTCGAAGTTCTCGATCAGATCCTCGTAGCGATGATCGTGAAGGGCAAGCGGAAGCTTGTTGCGCAACAGTTCAGCCAATCGCATCACCGAATCGTAGGTGCGTGTCGCTCCCTCGAGAGTGAGCAGTTCGAACATGGCGGCATTCACTTCAAAGTGGCGGCGAAAGCAACTGAGCACGACATCGCGAGGATCGCGCACGGCAAACAGGATTTTCGCATTCGGAAAGAGCTTCGAGATAAGCGGCAGCTTGAGCGTATTGAGGGGATTTTTGTCCACCATGATCTTGCCGGAGACCGCCAGGCCGTGAGAGCGGACAAGCCGCCAATATTCGGCGCGAGCGCTCGCGAGAGCTTCACCGGAAAGCCCGGCCAGTGCCGCGAGGCCGCTCTTGGTCGTCAGGTACCGCTCGGCAAGCCCCGCCAGAGCGTCGCGCTCCTCCAGCGTCACAATCTCGGGATGGCTCTCCAGTATCTGTTCCAGAAGCGTCGTGCCCGAGCGAAAGAATCCAAGCAGGAAAACATGTCCCGCGGGTGCGCCTTCGAATGCGTCGATGCCCGTGGCGGCCAGCCAACGCTCATCGGCGGCGTTCTCGAAATGGGCAGCCAGATCGTCGGCGAAATCGGAAATGCGTTTTCTTTCCGCGAAACGTGGCGCGTGGAATCTCAGGAGCTCGGAATTCTCTTCTGAGTACGCTGCAAACGCTTCTTCCGTGCGATTTTGACCGTCGAGCGCGTCACCGAGAATGCCCAGCGCGGAGGCGCGGCCGCGGCCCGACACGCGGGGATTGTCGAGCAACGGCCTGATCAGCGCCTCCGCGGAAGCAAATGCGGCTTCGGCATTGTCGGCCATGGCCAACGCGGCGACGGCGGTCGCCCGCTGCGGATCCAGCTTGAGGGCGCGACGCGCATGCTCCCGCGCCTTGGCGAATTCGCCTTTTCGAGCTGCGACCGAAGCCAGACAGGCGAGTGCTTCGGTATTCTGCGGAAAGAGCGCAATGGCACGCTCGTGCACGCGCTGCGCGCCATCGAGATCACCGGTCATGCCGAGCGCAATGCCCTTGCGGTGATAGGTCAGCATGTAGGTCGGATTGATGCGGATTGCCTCGTCGAAGGCTTCAATTGCCTCGTAAAGACGGTAAAGTCGCGTAAGGCAAAGCCCGATCGCATTGAGAAGTATGACATCTCGGGGAGAGAGCGCGCGCGCGCGCTGAAAATCGGCCAGCGCATCATCGAAGCGCTGTTGCTGCTCCAGCCACAGGGCGCGCGCGCCAAACAATGACGGATGAACACCGCCCCGAGAAATCTCCGCATCCGCCAGCTCGAAAGCCCGGCGGAGATCCGACGATTCGACCGCCGCACCGATCCGTTTCAAGACGCTTTCGAGGTCCAATTGCGCGCCGACAGGAGATCCACTCGACATTTTCAACTTCCTTGCGTTATGCGCGAGGGCATGTGCGCATCGTATCGGCTATTACGCGAATTTCCGCCGACGATTCATCTAACCCCTCGCGGGGAGGTCGAAATCGCGGCNNGGGTGGGGGTCCTGTGCCGCTGCAGCAAGTACTGCCGTGACAACTCCGTCACGGTTTTTGATCACCTCGAGATTCCAGAAGCGCAATACGAGATACCCACGCCCATTCAGGAACAGTGTACGCGTAGCGTCGTATTGCTGAGAGCCGGACTCGGCGTGTTGAGAACCATCAAGCTCGACGATAATCTTCGCGCTATGACAGGCAAGATCGGCGATGTAGCGGCCAAAGGGTACCTGGCGGCGAAAATGAAGTCCCCGCGCCCTCAACCGGCGCAGAGAAGACCACAGAGCGCGCTCTGCGTCAGTCAAACTTTGCCGGAGTGCGCGTGCCCGCTCGTCAGCCACGTACTTTCTCCAATGCTTGTTCGATGAGCCTGCACCCCCACCCGAAAAANNACCTCCCCGCAAGGGGGAGGTTAGAGGAATCATCGACCGGCAGCACCACCTGCGCAGGTCGGACTTTGTAGATGCCGTAGGCGCTATACGGACAGGAATTGGCTGCGGTCCGCATGGAGCCCAAAATCCAAGCATTTCTCGATCAATGACGAGGCACGCCAAATCGCTCGACCCACGGCCGCAGGATCGGCAACACCGGAGCAAGCTGATCGGCATATCGCCTCCACGATCCGATCCCCTCCCGGCTCAGTCCCCGCGCGATCTGGGCGGCGCTGGGCGTGCCGATCGCGCGCGTCCTGATGCGTTCCGCAGGATTCCAGCTGGCATCGCGCGCATTCAGGCCGACAAAGCGAACGATGCCGTCTACGCAATTGCGATAATCCGCAACCATGTCTTCATGTTGAAGATCAAGTACGGCGATGGGAAGCTTCGTGCGAAAAATATCGGCCAGCCCCATAACCGAGTCATACAGGCGCGCCGCGCCTTCCAGCGTCAGAAGCTCGTAATTGGACGGGTTCATGCGGAAGCGGCGGCGGAAGCAACTGAACACCACGTCGCGCGGATCGCGGGTGACAAACAGAATCTTTGCCTCCGGAAACAGTTTCACGATGAGCGGAAGCTTGACGGTGTTGTAGGGCTGCTTGTCGACCAACACTTTGCCATCGAA
The DNA here is from genome assembly GCA_003131925.1 of Alphaproteobacteria bacterium. Taxonomy (GTDB): domain Bacteria; phylum Pseudomonadota; class Alphaproteobacteria; order Micropepsales; family Micropepsaceae; genus Rhizomicrobium. Next base: position 62,160 of record PKWC01000093.1, read on the forward strand.
CTCAACCCCCAATTCGCGCAATTTCCGCCAATACTTTTCGCGAAAGACGAGCAGGGCGGTCGTGTCCGACCTGGACAGACGATCGAGCCCGTCGGAGTTGCCGAGAAATTCCCGCACGCCGGCATCGAGTCCATCGCGCTCTCCCGTCGTGCAAACCAGTGGATGACCGGCCAGCACCTCTTCTAAAAGGGTCGTTCCGGAGCGTGGAAAGCCGACGACAAACACGTGCCCGGCAACGGGGCTCATCTCGAGCGCAGTTTCACCCCTTCGCTTCCAGCGGCTCGCGTCTGCAGTTTCGAAATAGGCTGCGAGCCCGGATAAATAGACGGGAACGGATTCCGTTCGAGCTTCGCTGAACCGGGTCGCATAGAAACTCCGGAATTCGTTGTTGGCGGCGCTGTAGGCTGCGAACGCCTCTTCGACGCGGCTGCCGGCGTCCAGGCAGTCGCCGAGGAGCCCCATCGCCATCCCGCGATCCAGAGGGCCGATCCGTCCGTCCCCCAATATCCCGCGCAGGCGTGCGTCCGCCGCGTCGAGACGCCTGTCCTCGAAATCGCAGGTGGCGAGCGCGAGCTGCGCCATGAATTGACCGGGGTCCATTCCGAGCGAACGGGTGGCGTGCCGCCGAGCCGATTCGATATCGGCGCTGCGGGCGGCGAGATATGCCAACCGTGCCGGCGGAGCTGCGGATGCCGGGTCCAGCTGTTCGGCGCGCAGGAAGGCGTGCCGGGCTTCTTCAAGCAAACCCAGCTCCTCCGAAACCCAGCCGAGATTGAAGTGAGCGGGGGCCAAATCCTGCTGCAGGTTCGCGGCATCCCGGAACGCCGCCCTGGCGTCCCAGAATCGATTGAGGCGCGCCAGGCAGAGGCCGAGGGCGTTTGCGACCAGCGCATCGTCGGGCGCAAGGATGCGGGCGCGTTGGAGATCGGCCAGGGCCTCGTGTGCACGTCCCTGCTGTTCGAGCCAATAAGCGCGCAGGTTGAGCAGGAGAGGGTGCTCCCGCCCATCGGCAAGAGCCTTGCGCGAGAGATCGACCGCGCGCGCGATGTCGGGCGCTTCGACCGCCGCCTGGATTTCCCGAAGCACCGCGGATTCTTCGTCCATCGATCACTCGTCAAGATGCGGATCAACGTTTCTTCTGCCGCCGCCGGCCCGTCAAGGACGCTCCGACAGCCTGGCGCCGAGATAGGCCGAAAACCCCTCACCCGCGCCGGAGCAAAAATCGTTGCACGTATCTGCGTCCCTCTCCCACAAGGGGAGAGGGGAATCGGAGCCTTGCATCGATGTCGGAAAATCAGCACGACGGTTCCCTCTCCCCTTGGGGGAGAGGGGAAACATTCTAGTCCTCACTACCGCTCCGAAATGGGTGAGGGGTCCCCCGCGACTTCCAGAAAACCGCTCGAGACGAGTTTCTCGGCCAGTGCGATTCGAACGTCGTCGCCGATTTCGCCCGGGATGTCGCGGATGCAGAACTCTGGGGTTTTGGCGATGAAGGCGACGCTCTGCTCGACGCCGCGGTGGATGAAATGGTGCCCGCCAGGGTAGGCGAAATCGATCCTGCTCGCGTTGCCGACGATGTGGCAGACGCCCAACCGGTTGTGGCGCAAGCGAGTCATCGGCGAAAGCGCAATGTGCTCGACGGGCGGGTTCAGCTTGTCCAGACTGCCGATAACGCGCGCCGAACGGCGTTGCAAAGCTTCGACAACGAACGCGTCCGCTCTGCAATGGGTCATCAGGCTGGCAACGCCCGTCCGCACGCGGTCCGCCAGGTCTCCGAAGTCGGAGATTTGTACCTGGGCGCCGATGCGCGCGCCGACGGTTTCACGTAGTGGCCGGCTCAAATCGGAAAGATGGTCGATACAGGCGATGATCGCCTCCCGCAGTGTCAGTGGCACGAAGCCGATCGATAAGTGAATCGAGTCCGTGATTGCGTCGACATGGTGGGTCGTGCCTCGTGGCAGATAAAGCAGGTCGCCGGGCTCCACTGAGACTTCAGCAAAACGGTCGATTCGCGGGGGACCATCGGGAGGGGTTTTCCAGGCGTTTGGAAGGTCCGAAACCGCCGTGGAGATGAACCAGCGTTTGCGGCCGCGAAGCTGGATGACGATGATGTCGTAGTCATCGTGGTGCACCGGAGCCTTGGCGTCGCCGCGGCTCCAGAACGATTCCACCTTGACCGGCTGATGCAGGACCAGCTCCAGGGCCCGGATGAACACGTCGAGATCCGGGGTCAGAGCCCTGATCTCGGGCAGGCGCACGGTGTATCCTCGTGCATGGAAGACGGCGATTTTGGCCCGGAACGAGGCCGCGTCGGGAAGTGGCTCAATGTTCGGCGGCGGCCCGTTGGGAGCGGCCGCGTGGCAACCTATCTTGGGCGAGAGTCGGGCAAACGAGCCGAGAATGACGCGCTCGGGATCTTCGCCTAGCAGGGATTCGCGCCGGCCATCGTGAAGCCTGCCCTCCAGCTTGATGAACCGCTTGCCAAGCACGTCGTCCAGGAACGCATCGAGCGGCATCGGATGGAGCATCCGTTGGAGGATGTCATGAGCATCGCTGAGGATCATGAGCCTCTGTCGTTCACGGCTCGAGATTCGATCAGCGCCAGTGCGGCATGGGCCGTCGCATTGGAGGGATCCAGCTTCAGCGCGCGGTCGGCCTGGGTTCGCGCGACTTTCTCGTCGCCTTTGCGTGCCGCGATGGCGGCGACGCTGACAATCGCTTCGGAGTGACGGGGATCGAGCTGCGCGGCACGGGCGTGGGCGCGCTCCGCCAGGTCCCAGCGCCCCGCCTGCCCAAGCGCCAGGCCCAGCCAGTGATGCGTCGGGGCGTGCGCCGGGACGATCCGGATCGCTGCGTCGAAAAGGTAGATCGCTTCCTGGAAGCGCGACAGGCGGGTCAGGCAAAGGCCCATCGCGCCGAGGAGACTGGCATCGCGAGGTGTCAGCGCCCGCGCCTGTTCGTAGAGCGCCAGGGCCTCGTCATTGTGACCTTCGCGCTCGGCATGCACTGCGCGAGCTTTGAAGAATAACGGATGGATCAACCCGATCGCGAGCAATTCCTCGGCAAGTCGCGCCGCCAAGGGGTAGTCATTTGCCGCGATTGCGGCAGAAACCGCTCCAACAGCGTCAGCAATCGAACGCGGAGTGCCGGCTTTTCCATCGTCCATTTCGCCGGTAGTCACTTCCGGAACGCGGAGCTTGTAGGCGACCGTCAGCCGTTCTTCGAAACAGGTTCTCGTTGGAACGCCGCCCCGGTGAAGGATCGCCCCACGAAAGGCCAGGATGCGTCCGGGACGCGGCGTCACGGCCATCTGCGCATCGCCGTCGTCGCCATAAAGGATGGTTTCGCCACCCCAGTCGGCGCTCCACTTCGGATTCGCATAGTAGAGCACCGTTATGTGCTGCTCGTCTTCGCCGGAGTCGCGATGGGGATAATACATGTCTCCATAGACGGTCGAATTCACGTAGAGCCGCTGGGGCCTAAGACCCGGGGTGGCGAAGGTCTCTTCGGCAAAGGCTTTCATCTGCCCGAACAAGGGCTCCGATTTGGCGATGTGTTCGGGGACCTCGGCCGATCCGCCGCTGACATCGGTATCGGTACGGCTCCGTTCCACGCGGCAATATCGCAGCGTCTTCAAAAGGTCGGCCACCCGGTAGACCGTGACCTCGTCGAAGAGGCTGTCGCAAAGATACACTTCACGGGCCCCGACAAGCCTGCGCGTGACCGATTGCAAGCGAGTATCCATTGGGTGGTCGTTCTACAACGGTGTTGCGATGGGGAGAAGCTCTTCGCCCGCGCACGCTCCGAGGCCCCGCGCGTTCGCCCTGCACCGATGCACATCAAATAGGCTGGCCTTTGCCGAGACAGCAATTATGCGTCTTTCCTCCCCCATCGTGGGGTCATCGTGGGGGAGGTGCCGAGCGCAGCGAGGTGGCGGGGGAGGCGCACGCGCCGTGCGCGGCCCCCTCCGCTCCGCAAACCACCTTCCCCACGTTGGGGGAGGAAAAAATGGTTCCCGCGCTCGCGGTCAAAAAAAAGACGGCGGCCAGATGCGGCCGCCGTCTTCGCGAAAACGAACGCTTGACGTCTAGTACTTGATGGTCGCCCCGACGAAGATCGTGCGGCCAAGCGAGTCGTAGACGCCTGGGTAGGTGTTGCCGTTTCCGAAACCGGCAAGGCTCGAAGCTCCGATCGAGTTGGTGTCCATGATCGGCGGTTCCCGCCCCATGATGTTGTTCACGCCGGCGCGAAGCTCGACGCCTTCGCGGACCTGCCAATTTGTGGCCAGGTCGAAGTACTCGAACGAGCTGAGGTGACTGTCGGCGACGTCGCCGCAAGGCCCACCGCACACGCCGTTGAGCAGCGGATTGGTGGTGTTGGAGTCAAAGTTCACACCGCTGATGTGGCGCCAGTTCAGAGAGAAGTCGACATCCCAAGGCGATGTCCAGGTAATGCGGAACTTGTGGCGCCACTTGGGATTGGGAGCGAGACAGACCGTGCCGTACAATCCCGCGCATTCATAGGTGCCGATGGATCCCGGCTCGGGCACGGGCTCGGTGGTGAGCGAGTCGAGGTAGGTACCGACAAAATTGAAGTCCAGCG
>PKWC01000106.1:0-12693 GCA_003131925.1 Alphaproteobacteria bacterium
AGGAATGGCCGGTTTTCCAATAGTCGGTAACGACGCCGCGTGCCTTCAGCACGGGATCGGTTTCGAACAGGCTTGTGGACTTCACGTCGACGACAAATTTTGCGTGCTCGTGCCGTGCGGAGAGATCGCGCGCGAGCAGAACGCCGACCTTGTCGGCGAAGATTTCCTCGCCCCCGTCGTCGACGACGCCGCAGCGGTCGCCGTCGCCATCGAAGCCGAGGCATATCTCTGCACGGTGCGCGCGCACGGCGTCGGCCATCGCGTGCAGCATCTTCATGTCTTCGGTGTTGGGATTGTAGTTGGGGAAAGTGTAGTCGAGCGCGCAATCGACCTCGATCACCTCCGCGCCGACGCGACGCAAAGCCTCGGGCGCGTAGGCGCCCGCCGTGCCGTTACCGCAGGCGACCGCAACGCGCATCGGCCGCGACAGCTTGTGTCCCTCGGTCACCGCTTCGAGATAGCGCGCGCGGATGTCGCTTACGCGCGAAAAGCCGCCGCCCGCGCGCGGCACACTCTTGCCGCCGAGCACGATGTCCTTCAGGCGCAGCATCTCGTCAGGCCCAAAGGTGAGCGGACGCTCCGCCCCCATCTTGACGCCGGTCCAGCCGTTCTCGTTGTGGCTCGCCGTCACCATCGCGACACAGGGCGCATCGAGCGCGAACTGCGCGAAGTAGGCGACGGGCGTCGTCACCATGCCGATATCGACGACTTCGCAACCGGCGCGCATCAGCCCGACGGTGAGCGCCTGCTTGATCGAGAGGGAATACGACCGGTAATCGTGGCCGACCGCGACCCTGGGAACCACGCCGCGCTCGTGAAAATAGGTGCCGAGCCCGAGCCCCAGCGCCTCGACGCCCAGAAGGTTGATCTCCTTGCCGAAGAGCCAGCGGGCGTCGTACTCGCGAAACCCATTGGGGGTGACGAGCGGTTCGGTTTCGTATTCGTAAGTGTTCGGCTTGAGATCGGAGCGGGGCAATTGCGGCATGGGCATCTCATTGGAACGTTCGTGCGGAATTCCTATCGCAAAGAATGGTCACGTGAAACGAATCGTTCCCTCCGGCAGGACCACTTCATCGTACAAGTTCGGTTTTGCGCGCGGGCAATTGTTGCATGACGCGGGCGCGCTCCTGCTCGCTCATCGATGACCAGCGCGCGATTTCGTCGAGCGTGCGGCCGCAGCCCGCGCACAAACCTGTCGCAGGATCGATCGCGCAGACCTGAATGCAGGGCGAAAGGATCGGCGACGGCTCGCGAGACAACGCGTTCACCGTGCTCCCGGCACCTTGTTGAACGGCACGTCCTTGTCCACGCGGATATCCGGCGGCAGACCAAGGACCCGTTCCGCGATGATGTTGCGGAGGATCTCGTCGGTGCCGCCCGCGATGCGCAGTCCGGGCGCGCTCATCCAGCCGAGCTGGAAAGCACCGTGCGCGGGCGCATCCTCGCCCTTGAGCGCTCCTGCCTCGCCTTCGAGCTCCATCGCAAAGGCACAAAGTTCCTGTAGCTTGCTCGCCACCACGATTTTCGCGATCGAAGCTTCGGGGCCGGGCTGCTGCCCGCGCGAAAGCGCCGTCATGGTACGGTAGGTGGTGTATTTGAGACCGGCGGAGCGCACGTACCAGTCGGCGATGCGTTCGCGCACGTGGGCGTTCTTGAGCGCGGGACCGTCTTCGAGTTCGAGCTCGCGCACGAGCGTGAGCAACTCCTTCACGTCGAGGCCGCCGCCAAGTCCGCCGCCCACCGCGAGACGCTCATGCATGAGCGTCGTCAGCGCGACCGTCCAGCCCTGCCCGACTTCGCCCAGGCGCTGCGCGTCGGGAATGCGCACATCGGTGAAAAACACTTCGTTGAAATTCGCGCCTCCCGAAGCCTGGCGGATCGGCCGGATCTCGACGCCAGGGGAGCGCATCGATAGGAAGAACATCGTCAGACCCTTATGCTTGAGCGCATCGAAATCGGTGCGTGCCAGCAACAATCCGTAGTCAGAGAAATGCGCGCCCGAAGTCCAGATCTTCTGGCCGCTGACGATCCAGTCGGCGCCGTGCTTCTCGGCACGCGTGCGCAGACCCGCGACGTCCGAGCCGGCGGCCGGTTCGGAGAACAGCTGGCACCAGATTTCCTCGCCGGCAAGCGCGGGCGCGACATAGCGCGCGCCGACGTCCTTCGAGGCATAGGCCATCAGCGTCGGAATGCACATGCCCAGACCGATGGCAAACATACGCGTGTCGGGCACGTCGAATTTCGCTTCTTCCTGATTGTAAATCGCTTGCTGAATCGCGGTGCCGCCGAGTCCACCCGCTTCTTTCGGCCAGGCGATTCGCGCGTAGCCCTTCGCCGCCTTCTTTGCCTGCCAGGCTTTGGCCCCCGCCATGACGTCGCGCGAATCGCCGAGCCCCAGATCGTCGGCTTGGTCATTGCGCGCGGGCGTGGCGTTGTCCGCGAGCCAGGCATGCACCTCGGCGCGGAACGCGGCTTCCTCCGGTGTATCTTCAAAATCCATCGCCCGTCTCCTTTAGTCAGGCTGCGTTGCTGCGTTCGAGCTCGGTCACAAGGCGATCCTTCCACACGCGCTGCGGACCGAGCGCAAGCGCGAGTTCGCGCGCCCGTTTCTGGAACAGATGGCAATCGGCTTCCCAGGTGAAACCGATTCCGCCATGCACCTGCACGCTTTCATTCGCCGCGAAATCGAAAGCTTGCGTTGCGGAGATGCGGGCGGCGGCGGCAGCGAGCGGAAGCTCGCGCGCGTTCGTCGATAGCGCCCAGGCGCCATAATAGGCGTTCGAGCGCGCGAGCTCGTTGCCGATATAGATGTCGGCGAGCTTGTGCTTGATCGCCTGGAACGAGCCGATCGCGCGCCCGAAGGCGTGGCGCGTGCGTGCGTAGTCCTTTGCCATTGCAAGGCAGGCATCGGCGCCGCCGACCTGCTCGAAGGCCATGAGAACCGCGGCGCGATCAAGCACCTGGCGCGCAATCTCCCACCCTTCGCCCACGGACCCCAGCAGCTCGGCGGCCACATGATCGAAAGTGAATTGCGCATGCTTGCGCGAGGGATCGATGCTGTCGAGCTTCTGCCTTCGAACGCGCTCTGAGTTGAGATCGACGAGCGCAAGCGAAAGCCCGCGCTCGCCGGCTTCCTCACTCGTGCGCACGAGCGCGACAGTGAAATGCGCCTCCATACCGTCCGCCACCGCGGTTTTCGCACCCGACAATCTGCCGGCTCGGAAGCTGGCGCGGATCGATCTGGGAGTGACGCCCCCGGGCGCCTCAACGCGCGCGAAAGTGCCGATGACCGCGCCTGACGCGATTCCAGGCAGCAGCCGCTGCTTTTGTTCCTCACTTCCGGCAAGAAGCAGAGCTTGTGCAAACAGGCAGATCGTGGACGAAAACGGCACCGGCGCGAGCACGCGGCCGAGTTCCTCCGCGATGACGCACAGTTCGAGCGCGCCAAGGCCAAGCCCGCCATAGGCTTCGGGGATGGCCGTTCCGAGCCAGCCCATCTCGGCAATGCTCTTCCACAAGGCGGCATCGTATCCGGCGTCGCCCTCGAGCACCGCGCGGATGGTTCTGGGCGGACATTTGTCCGCAAGAAGCTTGCGGGCCTGCTCGCGCAAAAGCTTCTGATCTTCCGAAAAATCGAAGTTCATCGGGCAGCCTTCCTTCCAGGCGGCACGATAGAGTCCCTGCGCGCAGCCGCCAACCGGGTGCGGATTCTCCTGTCAGCGGGAGCCTTTATCTGTCCAAACGTTCCAACCGGACGGATCGTCTTAACCACCATTTAAGGGCGCCTCTTTATCCTAAGGAGGTCGAAAAAGGATTTTGGCTCGGATGGCCAAGGCGAATTTCCACAAGAACCAGCGCGTTTACGTGAAGCCGGTGGGCACATGGGCGCTTATCGAGCGCGTGGTGCCGCATTGGGCGAAGGGTATCGATGAACCTTTGCGCGTTTACTATGATGTGGGATTAGGCCGCGAATTTGCCGCCGACGAATTGCAGGCCGAACAACCGCTGGCGGAGAATGGCCATCGCGGCGACGAGAATTGGCGCGTCATGCGCGCCCGGAATAAATGGCAGCCGTCGGAAGATTGCGCACGCCATCCCATCCCGGGCACCTATCCGATCGTTATCACGGGGCAGGCCGAGTGGGGCGGCTGGCGCGTCCCGGGTGCGGAGTACGATCTTGATCCTCTCCGCATCGAGCGCCAGGCCCGCCTCATCGCCAGCGTACCCCTGCTCGAAAACTTCGCGCAGGAACTGGTCCAATGGGCGCGCAAGTCCGGCGAGGAGATGCCGGTCGCGCTCGCAGATCTCGCGCACCAGGCGCAGGATATTCTTGCGAACGTGGACAAGATCGAAGCCTAAAGTCTCGCGGTTCCGTTCCTGCCAAAAATGCCCTAAGACGGCGGCCCGTCGCATTGAGGGCCCACATGCGCACCGAAGAGCCGCGCGCCGTCCGCCTGAAGGATTACAAGCCATTCGACTATCGAATCCGCGAGATCGCGCTCGACTTCGCGCTCGATCCGGAGGCAACGCGCGTGGTGGCGCGCATGCAGGTCGAGCGCGCAACGCCCGAGCCTGCGCCGCTTATCCTGAACGGCGAGCACCTGAAACTCCTGTCGCTCAAACTGGACGGCCGCGCACTCGGAGCCGACGAATTTGCGCTCGGCCCCGAAACGCTCACCATCCACGCTGCGCCCGCGCGCTTTGGGCTCGAAATCGCGACCGAGATCGCGCCCGCCCGCAACACGGAGCTTGAAGGGCTTTACGTCGCGAAGGGCATTTTCTGCACGCAATGCGAGGCCGAAGGTTTCCGCCGCATCACCTATTTTCCCGATCGGCCGGACGTCCTCACCGTCTACACGACGCGTATCGAGGCTGCGAAGGGCGCGCTCCCGGTGCTGCTCTCGAACGGCAATCCCGTCGAGCATGGCGATCTTCCCGGAGGACGGCATTTCGCGGTCTGGCGCGATCCCTTCCCCAAGCCTTGCTATCTCTTCGCGCTGGTGGCAGGCGATCTCGGCCATATCGCGGACGAGTTCACGACCATGTCGGGCCGGCGGGTCGCGCTGCGCATCTATGTCGAGCACGGCAACGAGCCCCGCGCGCTCTATGCGATGGACAGCCTGAAGCGCGCCATGCGCTGGGACGAGGAAGCCTACGGCCGTGAATACGATCTCGACATTTTCATGATCGTTGTCGTGTCGGCGTTCAATTTCGGTGCGATGGAGAACAAGGGCCTCAACATTTTCAACGACAAGGTCCTACTTGCGAGTCCGGAGACCGCGACGGATGACGATTACGCGCGCATCGAAGGCGTCGTCGCCCACGAATATTTCCACAACTGGACCGGCAACCGCGTCACCTGCCGGGACTGGTTCCAGCTGTCGTTGAAGGAGGGGCTCACGGTCTTCCGCGACCAGAGCTTTTCGGCCGCGATGCGCTCGCCCGCGGTGAAGCGCATCGACGACGTGCGCGCGCTGCGCATGCGCCAGTTCCAAGAGGATGCGGGGCCACTGGCCCATCCCGTGCAGCCGCAGGCCTACATCACCATCGACAATTTCTACACGGCGACGGTCTACGAAAAAGGCGCCGAAGTGATCGGCATGCTGAAGACGCTGGTGGACGAGGAAGGCTACCGCAAGGCGACCGACCTGTATTTCGCCCGCCATGACGGCCACGCAGCGACCGTTGAAGATTGGGTCAGATGTTTTGAGGATGCGTGCGGCCGCGATCTCAGCCAGTTCCGCCTCTGGTATGCGCAGGCCGGCACGCCGGTCGTGGAAGCCGAGGGCGTGTACGACTCCGAAAAGAAAACCTACGCACTCAAGCTGACGCAGAGTCTCGCCCCGACGCCCGGTCAGCCCGACAAGAAACCGATGCATATGCCGGTGCGGCTTGGCCTTGCGGGACAGAGCGGGCGCGCGCTGCCCCTGACGCTCGACGGCGAGAACGCGACGGGTCCCGAGGAACGCGTCCTCGAAATTACCGGGCGCGAACAGAGCTTCTTGTTTGTCGATGTGCCGGAGCCTCCCCTTCTCTCGATCGGGCGGAGGTTCTCGGCGCCCGCGACGTTCAGGACGAATACCGACAGGCCGGGACGCGCCGCCTTGATGGCGCGCGACCGTGACGCGTTCAATCGCTGGGAATCGGGCCAGGCGCTGGCGCGCGAGGTGCTGATCGAAATGGCCGGCGCCGCGCTTTCAGGTCGTGTCTCGACACCGGACCCGATCCTCGTCGACGCCATGGGCGAAGTGCTCGAGCGCGCGCATGAGGATCGAGCCTTTGCTGCGCTGATGCTCACGCCTCCTTTGGAGAGCGAGATCGCGCTCGCGATGCAGCCAGCGGATCCCGAAGCGATCCACGCTGTGCGCACGGACTTGATCCGCGTCTTTGCAGCGGCGCACCGCGGCGCGTTCGAGAGAATCTACGGCGCGCACGATGCGGCGGAACAGTTCAGCCCCGACGCCGAATCGGCCGGCCGGCGCGCGCTGCGCAATGCCTGCCTGCGCTATCTGACCGCGGCGGACGACGAAGCGGCGGCGCGGCGCAGCGATACGCATTACCGCGGCGCGTCCAACATGACCGATATGATAGCGGGCCTTGCCCAACTCTCCCGCATGAATTCCCCGCTCAGGGAAATCGCCTTCGCGCATTTTTACGACCGCTTCCGGGACAACCCGTTGGTGCTCGACAAATGGCTCGGCCTGCAGGCGTCGTCGCCGCTTCCGGGAACGGTTCACGGCGTGCATGCGCTGATGAAGCATCCCTTCTTCGACATCAGGAATCCCAATCGCGTGCGCGCGCTGGTGGGCGCGTTCTCCGGCAATCATCTGCGCTTTCACGCCGCCGACGGGGAAGGCTATGCGCTGGTCGGCGAGGCATTGCGCACCCTCGACGCGATCAATCCGCAGGTCGCCGCACGCATGGCAGGCGCCTTCGAAAACTGGCGCCGCTACGACGCGGCGCGCCAGGCGCTGATGCGTGCAGAACTCGAAGCCATGCTCGCCATGCCCGAGCGCTCCTCGAACCTGTTCGAAGTGGCGACCAAGATGCTGGGATGAGGATTTACGTCTTGCCGATCTTCGAAAATTCTTCTTCCGAATCCTCAACCACGATCGTCACATAGCAATAGCCAAGCCGGTAGTGGAACAGCCGGCTCCGCACGCGTCCGAAGAGCGGAACATTGCGCATGCCCGGATTGTCGCCGGGAATGCAGACGTGGTCGCCAAGCGCCGGGATGAGCGCAAACTGGGATTCGTCGACTTCGACATCCACAGGATAGGAATTGTCCAAAGGGGCGCTCGCGCCCTTGGGCAGATAGCGGAAATCGATGCCGTATTTCATGTGCAAGCCTCCGGGCGATACCACGCTCACGTTCCATGTTTGCAGTTTCGCGGCGGTTTTGGAAGACGTTCCCCCTCACCCGCCCCGACTTCGGTGCATGAGTTCCCCCTCACCGGCGCCTGTACGCTTGTGGAGGCCATCTGTTTGAGCCCTCTCCCACAAGGGGAGACGGGGCCGCACGCGCTGATTTCCCGCTGCCGACGCAAGACTCCGATTTCCCCTCTCCCCTTGTGGGAGAGGAATGCAGATACGGGCAATGAGTTCTGCTCAGGTGCGGGTGAGGGGGAACACGTGCGCCGAACTCGGCTCAGTCGCGGGTGAGGGGCCCCAGCATTCGACAGCGAGTCGGCAATCCGCATAATTGGTGATTCGCGAATCACTGAGGCGCCAAGCCCGGTTCATGTCGCACAGCCATGCCGTTGCAAGGCCGATCGGGACGATGACTTTCCCCCGCAGGCTGCGCGGACTGGCGGGCCATGTACGGCTCACCGTCATCGTCTGCCTGGTTCTCATCTGCGGCAGCTTCGCCTCGGCGGCGATGATCCAGATGCGGCTCGACCGCGCGCATGCGCTCGCCCAGGCGGCGGCGTTCGGCGAACGCCGGGCGCAGGAAATGGCAACCGATCTGGCGACCGTGCTCGACCGCTACCGGGCAACCGGCGCTGCGTTCGCCTCGGCCGAATCGAGCGCGGAAACTTCCGCAGCATTGTCGGAAGCCGGAGGCGCCGCGCTCAAGAATATCGCGGTGCTCGACGCGAACGGCCGGATCGTTTCGGAAATGAGAGGCGCGCCGCAAGGCTTGCTGCCGCTTGCGACAGGCACGCTCGAACAGGCTCGCGGCGGCCGCGCGATCGTTGCTTCACGCGACGCAAGCAGCATCGCGATCTTCTTTGCGCAGGAAAACCGCGTCGTTGCGGTGCAGATCGACCCGCACCGTCTGCTCTCGCCCGCCGGTATGCAGGATGGAATCCTCGCAAGCCCGCAGGGCCAATTGCTCGCGCTTGGCGCGTCGTGGAAGGAGGCGCCCGGCGCCGCCGCGCTCGCGCTCGGTGGGGCGCGGACCGATTCGCGCATCGTCGAATTTGACGGCGAGTCCCGCCTCGTCTCGCAGCAGCGCGTCGAAGGCTGGCCGCTGTCCGTCGGCGCCAGCGTGCGCGTCGAAGATGCGCTCGGCGCCTGGTACGGGGCGCTGCCGCTCTATTTCTTCTTCATCCTGGGTCCGGCCTTCGCGGGCGCGGCCCTCGCCGTCCTGTTCGTGCGCGTGTTCGAGCGCCAGGCGAAGGCCTGGGCCGCCGTCAGGGAGCTGCGCGCGACGCGGCCCGACGAGGCGCGGTTGCTCGTGCGGCTGGCCGATGCCGAGCGCCGCGCCGCGGAAGCGGAGCGCGCGAAGACCCGCTTCGTCTCACATGTGAGTCACGAATTGCGCACGCCGCTCAACGCGATCGTCGGCTTTGCGGAGGCCATCGAGGTCGGGGTGTACGGCACGCCCGGTCATCCGAAATATGCCGAATATGCGCACGACATCAGCATGGCCGGACGGGAATTGAACGCGAAGCTTGGCTCGGTGCTCGAATTCGCGGCCATCGCGCAGCCCTACGAACTGCCAAAACCGTTCACGGGATCGCAAACCGTCGACGCCGCGCAGATCGCACGCGCGAAACTCGAGGAGCTGGCGGCGGCGGCCCATGCCCATGGCGTGAAGCTCGTCGTTTCCATTCCCGACACGGGTTTTGTGCGCGCCGATGCGGCGTTGCTCGCGCGCATCCTTGGCCATCTGCTCGACAACGCGCTCGCCTATACGCCCAAGGGCGGCACGGTGCGGCTTGCGATGCGCACCGAAGCGCGCAGCATCGTCATCGGCGTGCGCGACACGGGCGCCGGGTTTTCATCCGCCGAGCGAGCAAAAGCCGGCCAGCCCTTCCTGCGATTTCCGCGCCCCGGATCTCCCGGCGGCATGGGGCTCGGTCTTGCGACCGCCATGGGCCTCGCCCGCCGCATGGGCGCGACTCTCGATCTCTCGAGCGTGCCCGGAGAAGGAACGCTCGCCGAACTGCGCCTCGTCGCCGCCGAGGCGGCGGAATGAGCTTGCGCGATGCGGCGACCCCTCACCCGCGCTCTGGCGGTTGAGAACCCTCGTCTCGCGTCCCTCTCCCACAAGGGGAGAGNNGGGCGGCCTTCGTGGGCGACGAGGAGGTCGTGCATGTCGTTGGCGTGCTCTTCCTCGACGACGAGAATCCCATCGAGCATGACGCGCGTGGCGGGATCGTCGTCGCCGAAATAACGGATCAGCTCGCGGTAGTGATCGACCGCGATGCGCTCGGCGATCAGGTTTTCGCGGATCATGTCGACGAGATTCTCGCCCTCCGCATATTGCGACGCAGAGCGGCTGAGGAGTCCTTCCGGATTGAAATTCGGCTTGCCGCCGAGCTGATTGATGCGTTCGGCAACGGCCTCCATGTGCTCCTGCTCTTCCTTGGCGTGCTGCGCGAATTCCGCCTTTACGCCTTGGCTGGAAATCCCGGTCGCGGCGATCGAGTGCATCGTGTAGCGCAGCACGNNGCACGCAGACGATCTCGGTCGCGAGAACGGATTGAAGAATTGCGATCGTTTTGCCGGCATCGCCACCATAGGTCGGCGTCACGTCTCCCGTCTCGAGGTGCCGGCGTGCGCGCTCGCGCAATGTCTTCACATCGGTGAGAAAGGGTTTTTCTGCGCGCGTTCGCTGGGGTTCGGGCATGAGAGTCTCCGTCTGGTTGAAACCCGGGAGACTCGATAACGCGCGCGGCCGTGCTTTTGCGCCACGTACTCTTTTCCTCCCCCAACGTGGGGGAGGAAACGAAGCGGTCAGATCAACCCGGAGACGGAGGCGGGGACGAGGGCTGCGAGGACGAGAATGCCGGGCAGCGACCAGGCATATTGCCGGTTGTTGAGAAGCGTGACGACGGCAACGAAGACGACGAGGCCCGCCAGCGCAACGCCCCAGATGCGCGTGATCGGCTCGGCGAGGAACGCAGCCGCGAGCAGCTCCACGATGCCGATGACGCGGTGAAATTTCGGCGGGAAGTGCCAGCGCTCATAGGCCTTGAGGATGAAGCGCGGGCCAAGCAGGTGCGCGACGGCGCTTGCTGCGAACATGCTGGCGATGATGAGCGCAAACCACGTGGACATAGACGAATCGATCATTGCATCCTCGATTGCGCCCGCATCCCCATGCGGCCCGCCCGATCCTCTTTCGAATGCCCCACTTATTTATTTTTATTGATCGTTACGGCCTCAAGAGCCGTTGCGCATGCGCGACGCGCACGAATGTCATGCGCATGCAAACTGCCGCTTTCGCGGCGATTTGCGGACCCTGTTTACCATATCTACCGGCCACCCGGCAAGCGCCATGCGCGCGATTTCGCGCAGTTCCCCAACGCTGGCGCCCGCCACGGCCTGCACGCAGATGCCGTTCGCCATTGCCACGAGATATCGCGCGAGCGCCGCAGGATCCGCACTCGAGGACAGGTCGCCCTCCTTCTTTGCGCACGCAAACCGCTCGCGCAGCGCCCTCTCCTTTTCGGCGCGATGCCGCGCCAGCTCGTCGGGAATCACCTGGTCGCCGCAGGAAAGCCCGCTCTGCAGCAGCAGGCATCCGGGAGGATTGCGCCCGCTCGTGTCGGAGGCGAACTCTGCTACGCCTTCCAGGAATAGCTGTGCCACCGATTTTGCATCGGGCGCGGCGAGCACCTTGTCCATGAACTCTTTTCGCCGCTCGTCGTAGCGTTCGAGCACGGCGCGGAAGAGTCCTTCCTTGCTGCCGAAAGCCGCATAAAGGCTGGGCGGATTGATGCCCATTGCCTTGGTCAAATCGGCGAGCGAGGCGCCTTCGTAGCCCTGGCGCCAGAACACCGTCATCGCGCGGTCGAGCGCGGAGTCGGTGGAAAAGCTCCGGGGGCGGCCCGGCCTCATCTGCAATTCCTCCCTTTTATTTTTGTATTGGATGATACATAAGAGGCTTGACGCTCCTCGTCCAGTACCTATTTGTATCGTTCGATACAGAATTAGGGAGAGGGTCGTGACTCACATCGCCGAACTGGTCAATTCCGGGAAATTCGAGGCCAACTCCAGGCCCTTAAGCACCACCAGGTCCCTGAAAACGCGCGCTTTTCTTGGTGCTGCCGCATTGGCCGTCGCCGCCGGCCTCGGCTTGGCCGTCTGGCACGGGCATGCGGGCGGCGCGCCGGCGGCTGCCGCCCCGGCCCCAGTCCCCGTCACGGTTGCCGCGGTGG
The DNA here is from genome assembly GCA_003131925.1 of Alphaproteobacteria bacterium. GTDB lineage: Bacteria > Pseudomonadota > Alphaproteobacteria > Micropepsales > Micropepsaceae > Rhizomicrobium. The sequence continues at coordinate 11,613 of PKWC01000106.1, forward strand.
GCGCGAAGCCCGTGCGCCTGTGGTCGGAGTTTTCGGGCCGCATGACGGCGGTGGATTCGGCCGATGTGCGCCCAGAGGTCAGCGGACGCATTACCGAAATCCGCTTCAAGGACGGACAGGAAGTGCGCGCCGGCGACATCCTTCTCGTCATCGATCCACGCACCTATGAGGCAGCGGTCGCCAAAGCGCAGGCGGACCTCGCGACCGCCGTGACCAATTCACGGCTTGCCCGCACGGAACTCGAGCGCGCAAAGCGGCTGATGGACGCGCAGGCGGTGGCGCGCGACCTCTACGACCAGCGCGCCAACGCGAGCGCGGTCGCGGATGCGTCCATCCAGTCGGCAGCGGCCGCCCTCGCGCAGACGAAGCTCGATGTCGAACATGCTTACGTGAAAGCGCCGATCTCCGGCCGCGTGGGCCGCGCGGAAATCCAGATCGGCAATCTCGTGCAGACCTCGCCCACGGCGCCGCTGCTCACCACCATCGTTTCCGATAATGGCATTTATGCCGATTTCGACGTCGACGAGCCGACCTATCTCAAGAATGTGCGCACGCACGCGACGACCGCGTCGCAGGAACAGAAGATCCCGGTCGAGCTGACCGTGCAGGGTGATACGGGCCATCTCTACAGAGGCGCGATCGAAAGCTTCGACAACAAGATCGACACCGGCACAGGCACCATCCGCGCCCGCGCGCGCTTCGCCAACGAAGACGGCCGCCTCGTACCCGGCATGTTCGTCTCGGTGAAACTCGCAAGCGCCGCCGACAGCAAGGTCATCCTGGTGCCCGAAGATGCGATCGGCAACGACCAGAGCAAGCGCTTCGTCTTTGTGGTGGGCAACGCCCACAAGGCGCTGTTCCGCGAAGTAGCGCTCGGCCAGGAAGTGAACGGCGAACGCGTCGTGGTTTCCGGGCTTCATTCCGGAGAGACAATCATCGTCGACGGATTGCAACGCGTTTCGCCCGGCGCAACCGTCGCCCCGCATGTGGCCGGCCACCTCGCCGACGCATCCGCGCACCAACTCGCCTCGCGTTGAACTAATAAAAAGAAGGATTTAACGCAGGGGACGCAGAGGATGCG
>PKWC01000106.1:12749-12940 GCA_003131925.1 Alphaproteobacteria bacterium
GAATATCCCGAAGTCGTGCCGCCCTCCGTCATCGTCAAGGCGGAGTTTCCCGGCGCGAATCCGCGCGTCATCGCCGAGACGGTGGCGACTCCCCTCGAGGAGCAGATCAGCGGCACGGAGAACATGCTCTACATGTTCTCGCAGGCGGCATCCGACGGCACGCTCACGCTCACCGTCACCTTCAAGCTCGG
>PKWC01000248.1 GCA_003131925.1 Alphaproteobacteria bacterium
AGAAAGAAGGTGGCGCGCCGGAGGCGCGCAATAATTCTCACTGTCCTCACTGTTTCCCTGTGAAACTGTCCTTTTCTCCGCGTCGTCCGCGTCTCCGCGTGCACCTTTCTTAAAGGCGCAACGCCGGGATCACGCCCGCTCTTTCGCCATCGCGGCGAAGCGGGCGAAGAGGTAGTGGCTGTCCATGGGGCCGGGCGAGGCCTCGGGGTGATATTGCACGGAGAACGCGTTCCGGTTCTCGACCACGAGTCCGCAATTGGTGCCGTCGAACAGCGAGACGTGCGTTTCGCGCACGCCCTTGGGCAGCGTTGCGCTGTCCACCGTGAAACCGTGGTTCATCGACACGATCTCGACCTTGCCCGTCTCAAGATCCTTGACCGGATGATTGGCGCCGTGATGGCCCTGCGCCATCTTCCGCGTCTTCGCGCCGAGCGCCAGCGCCAGCATCTGATGGCCGAGACAGATGCCGAAGACCGGCACGCCGCGATCGAGGAGCGCTGCGATGGTGGAGATCGCATATTCGCCGGTAGCGGCGGGATCGCCGGGGCCGTTCGACAACAACACGCCATGCGGTTCGTGCCGCATCACCTCGTCAAAGCTCGCACTGGCGGGCAGCACGGAAATCTCGGCACCATGTCCCGCGAGCTGGCGCAGGATGTTGCGCTTCACGCCGTAATCGAGAACGACGGCGCGCCAGGTGGGCGCCTTCTGCTCGCCATAGCCGTCGCCCCATTGCCAGGGCGTCTCGCGCCATTTGTAGGTTTGCCGGCACGTCACTTCTTTTGCCAGATCGAGGCCTTCGAGCCCCGAAAATCCGCGCGCTTCCGCCGCGAGTTTTTCGATATCGAATTTTCCGTCCGGCACATGGGCGACCACGCCGTGCGGCATTCCCCGTTCGCGGATGCGCGTGGTCAATGCGCGCGTGTCGATTCCGGAGATGCCGGGGATGTTGTGCAGTTTGAGCCAGCGGTCGAGCGGAGAGAGCGAGCGCCAGTTCGAAGGCTGCCCCGCATCGGCGCGCACCACGATGGCGCGCATCGCCGGCGTCAGCGATTCGATGTCTTCGCTGTTGGTGCCGACGATGCCGATATGGGGAAAGGTGAAGGCGACGATCTGACCGGCATAGGAGGGATCGGTGAGGATTTCCTGATAGCCGGTCATCGTGGTGTTGAAGCACACCTCGCCCACCGCGTGGCAGGCTGCGCCGAAACCGTTGCCCTGGAACACCGTCCCGTCGGCAAGCACCAGCACCGCGCTCGCGCGCGAAAACACTCCCGCCGCGGAGGCGGCGGAAGATGTCGTGCTGTCCGTCATCGGGGAAGCCTCGGATTTGGGGGAAAATAGGAATGGGGGACGGCGCGGTCAAGCGCGCGCAGCACAGAGCATGGCGACGATCGCCGAAGCGTCGGCGGCGATCAACGCGGCAGGCCGCGCTCGTTATACATCTCGTCGAGAACCTTCCACGGCGAGAGCGCGCCGCGCCTCGGGCTTTTTCTGAAGCGCTTGACGATGGCGTCGACCAGGCGCTCGCGCGTTTCGCGATCGACTGCGGTCTTGCGGATCTCCGAATGCAGGCCTTCATCGAGCGCCTCCGAAACGGCGGCGGTGATGTTCTTCCCCTTCAGCCGCGCGAGGCGGCGCGCCTTGTCCGCAACCGCCTTGTCCTTGATGTTCAGCGCGACCATGGAAGAAAGTGCTTTCTTTTCCCCCTGACTTTGTATCACGGCGACTGTTCCGGGGCGAGTTCCAGAAGCCGCGGCCATGGCCACATATTTCCTCCCCCAATGTGGGGGAGTAAAATAGAGGCCATGGCCAATAGGGGCTGAAACATGAAACAATCTGTGCCAACGCTAGCTCAACGTGGGGGAGAAAAAGAGCGTGTGGATTTAAGTTTCATTACAGTTAGAGGATCAGGCTCGGGTTATAGCTGTGCGATCAAATCGTGCGATCGGGATTCGCGGTCAAGTTCTGAATCGGAGTCATGAATCGGGGTTCGTGCGCTTTGCGGCGATCCTTGCCGCAGGTGGCATTTGTAGAGCCAATTGAGATAAAATGCGGCCATGCGCCGAGACGAGGTCGTTGCGAGATTGAAAGAAATCGAACCTGCTCTGCGCGCGCAGGGCGTGGCTTCGCTTTTTCTGTTCGGTTCCTACGCCAGGGACGAAGCAACTCCCGAATCGGATGTGGACGTGTTTGTCGATCCGGTTTCGGGTGAGCAGTTTGGCTTCCTGCCATTCATGCAGGCATACGAGACGCTTCGGAGCGCAATTGGTCACGGCGTCGAGTTGGGCTATTCCACGCGCGACGGACTGGATCGCTACGTCCGGGCCCGAGTGGAAAAGGAAGCTCTCAAGGTATTCTGATGGGGGCGAGCAAGCATCCCGGTCTCAGACTTCTGCATATCCGCGACGAGATCGATGACATCGGAGCCTCACTCCGTGGTGTGACCTTTGCGCAATTTCAGGAGAGCTTCGTTCTGCGGCGCGCGGTCGAACGTGCGGTCCAGATTGTATCCGAGGCGGCGAAGAGCTTGCCTCGTGAACTGCTTACCCAACACCCCGATGCGCCTTGGAACGCGATCATCGGAATCGGCAATATCCTCAGGCATGAATACCAGAGTATCGACGAGGCACGCATGTGGGAGATTGCAACTGTTCATTTTGTACAACTGCGTCCTGTGGTAGAGGCGATGCTCGCAGCCGTCGAGGATGGTGATGCGGGATAATGGCGTTGGTTTTTGTCACTCCGGCACAGAATTTTGGGACGCCGAAAGATGGCATCGCGGCACCCGCCCCGGTCTGAAATCCCGCCCGGACTTTCCCGAGATTCGGCCAGTTCGTCCTGAGAATTGAATATTATTGACTTTGGCGGTTGCAGAAATCAATTTTCATGATATATGACAGAAGATAATTAATAGACAGCGGAAAATATCTTGAACGTCCCGACCCGCGACTGGCAGGAACTGACGCGTCTTACCCAAGGCGCTCCGCTGATCGTCGAGCGGGTGCGGCTCGCATCCGGCGGCATCACGATCGAAGGCGCCTTCGTGCCGCCGCAGCTCGCGCAACTGTCCGCCGAGGACCAGGTGTTCGTCGCCGCCTTTGTGCGTGCTCACGGTTCTATCAAGGAGATGGAGCAGGTCTTCGGCGTCAGCTATCCGACCATCAAGGCGCGGCTGAACCGCATTGCCGCCAGCCTTGAATTCGTCGACACAAACCCGCGCCCTTCGCGCGGACAGGTGATCGAGCAGCTGCAGCGGGGCGAGCTCTCTGCGTCCGAAGCCATCGCCGCGCTGGAGGCACTGAAATGATTCTGCCGTTCCACGGTCGTGCATCTGCGTGCAACGCGTGTGGAAATCATCGGTCCTGCAATTCCCTCTTCATGCCGATCTAACTGGAGAATGCGATGAACGAACACCGACGGCAGATTCTGGACATGCTCGCGTCCGGGAAAATCACCGCCGTCGAAGCCGAGCGCCTTCTCTCGGCGCTCGAGAGCGCGCCCCGGGACGCGGCCGGCGACGCCAAGCCGTCGCCGCGCTATCTGCACGTCGTGGTGGACAAGAACGGTGACGGCGATGCACGGGGCAAAAAGGTCGATATTCGGGTGCCGCTGCAGTTGCTGCGCGCCGGCGTGCGCCTCGCCAACGTGCTGCCGGGCGACGCGCGCGAACGGGTGAACGAGGCTTTGCACAGAAAGGGCGTGGCGTTCGATTTGGGCAATCTGAAACCCGAAAATGTGGACGCGCTGATCGAGCAGCTGAACGACGTTTCCTTCGACATCGACAATGCCAGAGGCCACGCAACGGTGAAGTTGTACTGCGAGTGAGCGTGTGGCGGAAATACAGAACAGGACGGCACGATCAAGGCGTCCAAAAGTAGCGCAATCCTAACAGTGCTGCGGGCGCATGCCGGGGCGTCCGCTTATCCGCCCGTTGCCTTGCGGATCTCGGGCGAGAAATCCTCCATCTCCTGCACCTGGCGGATTTCGATGATCTCGTTGCCGAGCGCGGGGCAGCGCTTCGCCCACGCGATGGCCTCGTCCTTCGAATTCACCCGGATCATCCAGTAGCCGCCGAGCACTTCCTTCGTCTCCGTGAACGGTCCGTCGGTCACGCACGGCTTGCCGCCTTCGAAGGTGACGCGCGCGCCCATCGAGGGCGGATGCAGCCCGTCGAGCGCGAGCACGATCCCTGCCTCCTGCATGACCTGGTTGAATTTCATCATTTCGGCGACATGCGCCGGATCGGGCATCGCGCCCGGAGCGGCTTTTTCATATCCCCTGGGAATCATCAGCAGCATGAATCGCATCGTCGTCTCCCTGCATGGCGGCTCGAACCGCGGCGCCGCGTCAATAGTATGACGTGGTTGTACCCCCCTGTCCGACAAGTGCCGGGAATTTAATTTCGGCCGCGCCGATTCTTCGCCATGCGGCGTTTCGAAACTGTGGTATTTGCACCGGTGGCCATGAAGGACGTGCACGAATGGGATTGCGCGAGCGGCTCAACGACTCCCTGAAAATCGCGATGAAGGCGCGGGACCAGAAGCGCGTCTCGACCTTGCGCCTGGTGCTGGCCGG
>PKWC01000241.1 GCA_003131925.1 Alphaproteobacteria bacterium
GTTCGACAAGCTCACCATGAGGCCCGAGTCAGGTATCATCGATTGTGAATACTGGGCGACGAAGAGGGCAGCGGGACATGGGCACAGGGGCGAGCGCGCCATGAGCGCACCGGCACGCTTTACCAACGCCGACGCCCTTGCCGCCGATATCATCCGGACGGTCGGACCCAACATCGTGCTCGCATTGCCGCTGGGGCTCGGCAAGGCGAACCATATCGCCAACGCGCTCTACGCCCGCGCGGCGCAGGATCGGACGATAAAGCTCACCATTTTCACGGCGCTCACGCTCGAGAAGCCGCGCTACGGCAGCGAGCTGGAGCGGAGGTTTCTTGAGCCGGTGATCGAGAGATTGTTCGGGGGCTGGCCTGAACTTGCCTATGCGCGCGCGCTGCGGGTCGGTGCATTGCCGCCGAATGTCGAGGTCAATCAATTCTTCTTCACAGCCGGCCGCTGGCTGAACGTGACGCTCGCGCAGCGGACCTACATTTCCGCAAACTACACGCATGCCGCGGCGGACGTGATCGCGCGCNNACGTGGTCGCCCAGCTCGTCGCAAAGCGCGAGCCGCGCTACAGCCTGAGTTGCAACACCGATCTGACTCTCGATCTTCTCAAGGCGCGCGCGGAGGGCCGGGCAAGTTTTATTCTCGCCGCCCAGGTGAATGATGAGCTTCCCTTCATGCCGGGAGCCGGCGACCTGCCCGCAGAAACCTTCGATGCTATTCTCGACGGGCCGCAATTTCCGCTGTTCGCGCCGCCNNAGGAGGGCGATGCGGCGCTTCATGCGCTGATCCTTCGCCATTCCCGCAATGACGTCTTTCGCGAAGCGATCGAAACGCTGGCGCCCGGGTGTGCCGGCGAATTCGAGCCTTTCACGGCCGGGCTCTATGGCGTCAGCGAGATGTTCGTCGACGGTTATATCGAGCTGCTCAAAGCCGGCATCCTCAAGCGCGAGGTCGATGGTGCGCTTCTGCACGCGGCGTTTTTTCTTGGTCCGAAGTCCTTCTATCGCACGCTCCGCGAAATGGACGCAGCCACGCTGGCGAAACTGCAAATGACGTCTGTTTCCTTCACCAACGAGCTATATGGCGGCGAAGAGACGAAGCGCGTGGCGCGCGTCAAGGCGCGCTTCGTCAACAACGCCATGATGGCGACCCTGCTGGGTGCGGTCGTCTCCGACGGGCTCGAAGACGGGCGCGTGGTGAGCGGCGTCGGCGGCCAATATAATTTCGTCGCCCAGGCTTTCGCGCTGGAAGGCGCGCGCTCGATACTCACCCTGAAATCGGTGCGCGAGGCCCGTGGACGCGCATCGTCGAACATCCTGTTCAGCTATGGCCACGAAACGATTCCGCGCCACCTGCGCGACATCGTGGTCACGGAGTATGGCATCGCCGACTTGCGCGGGCGCTCGGATGAGGAGGTGGTGCAGGCGATGCTGTCCGTCGCCGATTCGCGCTTCCAGCCGGAGCTGCTCCGCCGTGCGAAGGAGGCGCGCAAGGTCGCTGGCAGCTTCGAGATACCGGCCACCCATCGCGAGAACACGCCTGAGCGCCTCGAAGCTGCGCTCGGGCGGTTTCGTGCGGAGGGCGCGTTCCCGGCATTCCCCTTCGGTTCGGACTTCGACGAAGTGGAGCAACGCCTTCTGCCGGTTCTCGAGCGCCTGCAGTCGGAAAGCAGGTCGTGGACGCGATTGTTGGGCCTTATGGCGCGTGGCTCGCTGTCCTCCGCTCCGGCTGCAGATTTGCCTCTTTTTGCCCGCCTGGGGCTCGTCAACCCGCGTACGCTGCGGGACCGTTGCTATCGCGCGATGGTCAACGGTGCGCGCCAACAGCCGTCTGTCGCGGTTCGATGATCAGCCTGACTGCCTCAAACGTCAGCCGGTGCGGACGGCGTAGGCTTCAACGTCGAATTTATGCCGCGCGAGGGGCCCCAGACCGGAGAGCACGCCGTTGATCTCCGCCGATCTCTCCAGAATGTAGTCGTAGGTGCCATCGCGGCGTTCCTTCAGCTCCGCCGCCCGCGCCTCGATTTCTTCGCGGTCCGCCGCGTCCAAGGTACGTGACTTCAACTGACTCTCGATCGAGGCGAGTTCCTGCGAAATGTCGAACAGTCCGTCGATCGGCATGGCGAGGCGCAGCGTCAGCTGATGAATGTTCGCGCGCAAACCTGCATCCCGTAAATCGATCAGGCTCTCCCGGTTGCGCTCGTAGATCTCGATCTCGCGGCGCACCGCGCGCAGCATGCGCAACGTCACGGGACCGAAGGGATCGCCGATCTGCTTGGTCCGGTGCGCAAGCTTCAGGACGACGGCGACCGTGGACAGAACCTCGCCGAAAAAAAGCGCGGCGTTGCGCTCTTTACGCTGCTCCTGAATGCGCCATTCGAACTGGTTGGCGACAAGGCCGCCGGCCGTGGCCAGGCAGGCACCCAGCATCACCTGCCACAAGGTGCTGAAATTCGAGATGAAGTCGAAACTTTCGCCGCGCATCGCGATCCGGAAGGGCTTTTGATGGAACGATTATGATTCTCCATGCTAGACGCGATGGTGGCTGCAATCCAGATGGTTCTGTGGCCCAGTGGCGACCCCATGGGGTGAATTCGCAGCGCAGGGAAAGCATGCCGGGAAGGATTTCTCGCCGTCAGCTGGGCCAGCGCGAGGTCTTCCCAAGAGCGCGCGTGCGCAGATCAGGAATGAATGCGAAGGAATAGCGCCACGGGTTGAGCCTGTTTCCCGATGCGGAGCTGCGCGCCGCGCCCGAGCTTGATCCGCGCCTCGTTATGGATGCCTGCCGGCCGCCCAGCGTCTGGGCGCGTCTCGGCACGATCTTCTCCGCCGCATTACCCCATTGAAGCCGCACCATGACCGCTGCGGCGCGCGTCTGCAGGACGACGTTCCGGCGGATCAGAATGAAATGCCTTTGCGGTCGCAACCCTCATCCCGGCTTTTCGAGTTCGCGGCTTTCGACGACCAGGCGCCAGTTGGCGACGTCTCTGAGCATGATATCACTCGCCTTGTGCACGCGATCGCGCAGCCGTTCGAAATCGGCGCTGACAGTCTCGCCCGTGGCCGCCAGCGCATCGAGTTGTGCCGTCATCTGGACCGAACGCTTCGCCACGGCTTCGAAATGCGCCTCGCTTACAAGGCTGTCCCGATATTGTGTGAAGGCATTTTCCGTCGTTCGCAGGGTGGCGCTGGCGGCATAGAAGAGTGCCCGGAACAGCTGTTCACCGATGTCGAAATCACCCCACAGTCCGACGCGAAACGCCTGCGACAGCTCCGATTCTCTGAGGTTCGCAGCATGATGTCCGCAGACTGCACCGCGCGCATCTGGCGTATCGTGCCGTGTTGGTTCTTCGCCATCTGTCGAATCTGAAAGGAGAGATAAAGGAGCGAAATCACCCCGGCGATGCCGCTGACGTGCCACTGGGTGACAACTCTGCGGGAGGCCGTTGGTCCTAAAATCAGGTCCATTTCAAATGGCCCCCACGCGTTCCAAGCACCCAGTCGCTCAAACTGGCACCTGTCCATTTAGCTGTTGCTCCAATCGCTTACGAGGGGACCAACCTCTTCGGATTGCCAGAAACTCCCAATGATGGCAGATTGTACATGACCGGCGGGGCCACGAGGGAAATGCCAGTCAGGGGGGAAGCCATGAGCACTCGGAATTGCACTATCTGTGCGACGGAACGTCTTTTTCGTGCCGTTGCGATAGTCATGTTTGTGTGCGGATTTGCCCTTGTGTTAGTACCCGCGGGAAAAGCGGCTACGACCGAATTCAAGGTTATTCACACGTTCCAAGGCAAGAAGGATGGCGAGTATCCGGAAGCCGGCCTGACTCTCTCGGACGGCCAGATGTTTAGCACGACATTTGGATCGCTGGGCAAGCCGGGCAAAGTATGTTCCAAGGGAGGTTGCGGCAACAACTTTGCGATTCAAGGAAAACATCTGACGCCCGGATACTCGTTTGAGGGCGGCCAGGACGGCGCGTTTCCCACGGGGGAAGTGGTTGTCAACAACAACATCATCTTCGGCATCACGGAATATGGCGGCGGATCGGCGTGCAATGGACTGGGCTGCGGCACGGCGTTCGCGGTTCAAGGCAACATGGAAGTGCAGCGGTTTCAGTTCTGCTCTAAGTCGGAATTTCCGGTCTGCGCAAATGGTGCGTTCCCGCGTGCCGGACCGATCATCGGCAGCGATGGGAATTTGTATGGGACCACGAGTCTCGGCGGGGCCGGAACCGGATACGAGTGCGACAACAATTTTGGCGGCTGCGGCACCGTCTATGAGCTGACGCCAGACTTCTCGATGATAACGGTGCTGTATTCGTTTTGCCAAGAGGCCGCTTGCGAGGACGGGGCGATCCCGTTTGGCAGACTATGGCAAGATCCTTCGTCCGGAAATTTCTTCGGGACGACCCAGTTCGGCGGGGCGTATGGACAGGGCATTGTCTTCGAACTCTCGCCGGGCACAAATGGCCAATGGATCGAAACCATCCTCCACAATTTCTGCGCGCAGACAAACTGCACAGACGGCGCCATTCCGGAAGCAGGCCTCATCGAAGATGGTTCGGGCAATCTTTACGGCACGGCATCGGCCGGTGGCGGGGGAGATTGCCAGGGCAGCAGCCCTGGCTGCGGAGCCGTGTTTGAACTGGCGGCGGACGGTACGTACAGCGTGTTGCACCCATTCACCGGAGGTACGGACGGCGCCCTTCCGCAAGCGCCACTTGTCCTTCATAAGGGCAATTTATACGGAACTACGGAAAAAGGGGGTGACGGGCCCGCCTGTCTCAGTGGATCCATCGGATGTGGCACGGTGTTCATGCTGTCTTTGGATGGGTCGTCGTGGACCGAAACGATTCTTCACACCTTCGGCGCAATCAATCGAACCGATGGCGCGCAACCCGAAGGCTCATTGTTGCTGTCCAATGGTTTTCTCTACGGCGCGACGCTCGTCGAAGGCCATTCGAATCCGGAGTGCAATTGCGGGACTCTGTTCAAGCTCGGCATCGGCAGCAGGGCACCCGCGAAACGTTGGCGGGCTCAGGGACAGGTTTCACACCGGAATCCTCCCCCAGATGAGAGCAAGATTCGTTCGGATTGAATCCGCTTAGCCTTCGATCTGTCTTCGCTGGAGCGCATGCGAATCCAGCGCATGTGCAGTACGTCGGTGGTTTGTGGACGAACCCCGCGCATCGACTTCATCCGTGCCGAGTTTACGACCGCACCTTACAGCAGCGGCGCCAAGGACGACGACTATCCGCGCAGTTTCACGAGCACCGCTTCGCCCTTGTCGAGCGCGATCCTCAGCTTTCCGTCGCCAGCCCCACCGCGTCTTTGCCGAAGACTTCGGCGCGCCAGCCGTGCAGCACGGCGAGGCCGTCGTCTTCAAGTGCGGCGAGCCGCTCGATGTGGTCTGCGTCCGGCGAACATCCTGCGGGCGGAGCCGCGAATTTCGCAATATTCCAGTTCCGGGCGGCCGTTCGCCATCCACCCGCGCTCTGCTGACCAAACTCATCCGGTTTGCACCCACATAGTCCTCAAAGCGCAAGTGTGCTTAGATTGGCATGGTGCTTTGGGGCGCGCCGGGCTTGGGCATTCTCTTCATCAGTCATTCGAGCCGGGACAATGCTGCAGCGATCACGATTCGCGACTGGTTAAAGGAGCACGGGTGGGGCGAGGTGTTTCTGGACCTCGACCCCGAGCAGGGATTGGCGCCCGGGCACCACTGGCAGCAGGAATTGAAACAGGCCGGCGAACGCTGCTCGGGCGTGCTGGTGCTTCTCTCGCACCATTGGATTGCTTCGCGGTGGTGTCAGACGGAGTTTCTTCTCGCCGACCAGCTCGGCAAGAAAATTTTTCCTATCCTCGTTGCTCCGGTGCCGTTCGACGAGTTGCCGATCGAGCTGAAGGCAAAGTTCCAGATTGTCGATGTCTCTGCTCCCCAGATAGAAGCGGAAGGTTTCGAACGGCTGGCGATCGGGCTGAAGCGCGCGGGTCTCGATCCGGAGAGCTTCGAATGGCCGCCGCCCGGCGATCCGCAGCGGCCCATTTACCGTGGCCTCCAATCGCTCGATGAAGAAGACGCCGCGATCTTCTTTGGCCGGGACACGCTGATCACGAAAGGCATCGACACCCTGCGGCGCATGCGCGACGACGCGCCCGAACGCATGCTGGTGATCTTGGCCGCGTCCGGCGCAGGCAAGTCCTCATTTCTGAAGGCTGGTCTCATCGCGCGCCTGAAACGCGATCACGAAAATTTTCTTGTCCTGCCGGTGATACGGCCCGAGCGCACCGCCCTTTCCGGCGAACGAGGACTTGCGCGGAGCTTGTCGTGCGAATCAATGGCGCTGGACATTCCCGATGCCGTCCAAACGCGCTTCACCGCACTTCGGACCTCGGCGATGACAAGACTCAAGCGGTTCTCCGAGTGCCCCCAGGAAATCCGAGCAGCCAAACCTCCGACTGTCGTAATCGCAATCGATCAGGCCGAGGAACTTTTCAACGCAGAAAATCGCGAAGCACCGCGGATGCTTGAACTGCTTGCAACAGCAGTTGCGGCCGACGGAAACGCCGTCATTCTCGCCACAGTACGATCCGATTCGTTTGAAAGACTGCAGACCGAACCGCGCCTTGCGGAGGTCCCGGTTCTCCCGTTCAGTCTGGCCCCCATTCCGCTCGGCGCCTTCAAAGACCTGATCGAATGCCCGGCACGACTGATAAACCCGCCCCTCGCGATTGATCCTGCGCTGACGGATCAGCTGCTCAAGGATCTGGCGGCCGACGATGCATTGCCCCTGTTGGCGTTCACGCTGGAACGCCTGCTGAACCGGCGTCGAGGGCAGGGAACCCTGACGCTCGCCCATTATACGCAGGAGCTTGGAGGCCTGCAGGGCGCAATCATGGCCGCAGTCGATGCCGCCTTTGCCGCGGCATCTCGCGATCCGTCTCTGCCAGGCGGCCGTGCCGAGCTCGAGAGGCTGGCGCGCGCCGCATTCGTTCCTGCGCTAGTTCAGATTGACAGTGCGGACGCCGAACCGAGGCGCAGGGTTGAGCGTCTGAGCGCTCTGCCGGAAGCTACGCAAGCTCTCGTCCGCCATCTGGTCGACGAACGCCTTCTGATCTGCGACCGACGCAGGATAGACGGTGGCGTTGCTGATACCGTCGAGGTTGCGCATGAGGCGATTCTGCGCCAATGGCCCGCGCTCAAATCGTGGATTGCCGAGGAGCGCGATGCTCTGCGCGCGCTCGATGGGGTGCGGGTGGCGGCCGCAGAATGGCGAAAGCACGGCTCGCTCGCCAGCGCAGGCCAGGCCGACAGCTGGTTGGCGCATCGCGGTGGCCGGCTGGAGGAAGCAGAGGCACTGTTGGCGCGTCCCGACTTCGCGCCCATGCTGGGCGGAAACGAGCAGGAATATCTCGCTGCATGCCGTGCAACGGAAAACGCCGAACGATTGCGGGAGCGATTGAGCATCGCCCGGACCCGGCGCCTTCAGCGAGTCGTTGGCGGGCTTATGGCGGTCGCTGCCGCCATTGTGCTGTTGGCTGGGCTTGGCATTGCGCGACTCGTCGCGGGAATCGCGGCGGAATCGGGCAATACACTTGCTACGCAAGCGGCAAAGGAGGCGGATGCGGGGAATTATGATCGCAGTGCGCGTTATGCGCTTGCCAGCCTGGCCGCAGCCGATTGGGCGCACAAGGGCAATCGGGACGACCAGGCGGAAGCGGAGCTAAGGTCTGCCGGCAGCCTGTCGAGCGCGTTGGCAGTCTTGCGCGGCCACGAAAACCAGGTTCTGAGCGCAAGTTTCAGCAGTGACGGACAGCGCATCGTCACCGCATCGCGGGACAAAACAGCACGGATCTGGGATGCGCATACTGCACGCCAGATCGTAGTCCTTCGCGGACACGACAGCGCAGTCGACAGTGCCGCGTTCAGTCCCGATGGCAAACGCGTTGTCACCGCCTCCGAAGACAGAACGGCGCGAATATGGGACGTGGGCACGGGCAGACAAACCGCCCTTCTCCGCGGACACGAAGACCAGGTTTTCAGCGCCGCATTCAGCGTTGATGGAAGGCGCATCGTTACGGCATCCGCCGACAAGACCGCCCGGATATGGGACGCGATCACGGGCGCACAGGTCGCCCTTCTCCGCGGACACGAGGACATGGTTCTCAGCGCCGCATTCAGCGTTGATGGAAGGCGCATCGTTACAGCATCGGCCGACAAGACTGCCCGGATATGGGACGCGATCACGGGCGCACAGCTCGCCGTTCTGCGAGGACACGAGGGCGTGGTTGAGGGTGCTGTCTTTAGCTCCGACGGGAGGGGGGTCGCCACCGCATCGGATGACAAGACCGCGCGGATGTGGGACGCCGTCTCCTCGGCTCAGCTCGCTGTTTTGCGCGGGCATGAGAATTCCGTGACGAGTGTGGCATTCAGCTCCGACGGGACACGGCTTGTCACCGCGTCCGCGGACGGGACAGCCCGGATATGGGACGCGAGCACGGGACTGCAAACCGCGATCCTGCAGGGACACGAGAATTCTCTCAATACGGCCGCGTTCAGCCGCGATGGATTGCGCATCGTAACAGCTTCGGACGACGGCACGGCCCGTGTGTGGAATGCGAACGTTCATGTCACAGTTCTCCGCGGGCATGAAAAACCCATCAACGGCGCAGCGTTCAGCCCCGACGGGACGCGGGTCGCCACTGCTTCCAACGACAGAACCGTAAGGCTTTGGGATACGAAAACAGGACGTGAACTCCTCGTCCTGCGCGGGCACGACAATCTTGTCGAGGCCGTAGCATTCAGTCCGGACGGGAAGCGGATCATTTCAGCGTCGGATGACAGGACCGCGCGCCTTTGGGAGGCCAGCACAGGACACCTGCTGGCTACTTTGAGCGGGCACCAGGGGCCTGTTTACGGCGCGGCGTTCAGCCCCGACGGAAAGTGGATCGTTACAGCATCAACCGATGGCTTGTCACGAATATGGAATGCGGATGCGGTTCGTGTCGTGACCATTCTTCGCGGGCACGCCCACGCAGTCAACAGCGCCTACTTCAGTCCCGACTCCAAGCAAATCGTTACCAGCTCAAGCGACGCGACGGCGAGAATCTGGGATGCGGCTACCGGACGCTGTTTGGTTGTGTTCAGCGGCCACGAAGGGCCGGTCTACGGCGCCATGTTCAGCCCTGATGGAACGCGCATCGTTACATCGGGACGGGACCAGACGGCGCGGATTTGGGACGCGCGCACCGGCCGCCAAGTCGCAGTTCTTCGGGGCCATGAGTTGGCGGTTTTGAGCGCTGCCTTCAGCCCGGACGGAAATCGAGTCATCACGGCCTCGCACGACCGGACCGCGAGAATCTGGGACGCAAATACGGGCAGCCAGATTGCAGTCCTTCGCGGACATCAGGGGTGGGTTGACAGTGCCGCATTCAGCGGCGACGGCCGGCGCGCCGTCACGAGTTCCGACGACAACACCACCCGCATTTGGTATGTTGCGGGCATAAAGGACGCACCGCGGACCGAGTTGATCCGGCGTACGTGCACAACAACGCTGGCGAATGGGTTGAGCAGGTTTACGGCAAGCGAGATTCGCGCCGCCCCCGTTCTCGATCCCGCGCTCGATACCGACGCCTGTCGCCCGCCAAGCGTCTGGGCCCGCCTCGGCCACATTCTCTGGGCGGCCCGGTCGAACTAGAGCTTGCCCGAGATGCCAGCTTTACGAGAAGCTGCGCTCGCGGATCAAACACTCATGGCGCGATGCTGAAGACGATGCCGCAGCCCCCATCTCCTGAACAGTCTTTTCCTTCCGAACCGGCGTTTTGCGTCGTACCGCACAAAATGCCGTTGTAAAGTAGCAAAGAACCCGCCGGAAAGCTGCCCGGTGTCTTTCCGCCGATTTCTCCAGGATGTATTCGTAGGTGCCGTCGCGGCGCTCCTTCAGCTCCGCGACCCGCGCCTCGATTTCTTCGC
>PKWC01000104.1:0-2661 GCA_003131925.1 Alphaproteobacteria bacterium
ATAAATATAGGCGTGCCCACGCTCGAGAAACAGCGAACGATTGCGCGGAGCGATACCTCGGTAGGCGTGCCCGGCGGCGTCGCCGACGACATACGCCTCGGTCTCGACAATACGACCGCTGGCGACGCCTTCAGGCAGCTCCCGCACCAATACTGTGCCGATGAGATAACGGGCGAGCGACACCGTATCAATCGGCAACTCCAAGCGAGCGAGCGGGCGGCAGAAGCCCGCTTCGTCAAAGGAGATCAGGCGTCCCTCGCGATTGTCAGCAGTCATTCTAACGGCTCCGGAAAGAAATTGGCGGGACAGGAGAGGCATTTCCTGTTCCGCGATACTCCGCTGACGAGCCCTCTATGGGGCTGTGCACTTTATGCGCCTTCTGTCGCTTCATTCTCTATGATCGGAATGCCGGTCGGGTTCGCGTCCGCGAAGGAAGGAGCGTGAAGAGTCACGCTTCCAGGACCTTGCGGAGCGAAGCCTCGATCTCGCCGCCGCACCACGCATCACCGTAATCCTTGCGTGCTTTGGCGGCCAGCTTTGCCAGCGGCGGCAGATGCGCGACCCGCCGCGTCAAACCGGCCGTCATGGGCGCAGCTTCCTCGAAGATCGCCGCGACTGTGGGGAAGCGGTCGGCCATGGTCGACCACAGGGTTGCCGTCACGATATCGGCGATGCCCGATGCCTCACCGCCCAGCAGGAAGCCCAGGTCCGCTTTCAGTCCGTGGCGGCGGCCGGTCTCCTCCCAGAGCGACATCCACTTCTTCAAGCGAGGGACGAAGTCGTGCCAGCGTTTTTGCGTCCACATCTGGCGGCCGCCATCGAGCGTGATCTCGTCGAGCACGTCGTTGGTGTCGTTGACGATCTTCATCGTCGTGGCGCGCAGGGCACGGGTGGCCGGCATGAGGCCGAGCGTCTCGCCCAGATAGAGAACGATGGCCGGCATCTCGGCGATTGCGAACTCCGCCTTTTTGTCGATCAGCAGGGGCGGCCCCATGAACGGGACCGGCATCTTCTTCATGTGCCCTTCCATCAATTTTGAGATTGCGTCATCGCCGCCCTCGGTCCAGGTCTTTCCGGCATAGGCCAGGACCGCGCGCACGAACTGGCCGCGGAACGGCACGGACCAGTAGTAGAGAGTGTAGTCGGACATGGTTCGCGGGCTCCGGGTTACACCTCAAAAATCGATTCTCACACAGAGACACAGAGGCACCGAGGACACAAATTGTGATGCAGGTCGCCGGACCTGCGTCCGGGGTCCTCCGTGGCTCTGTGCCTCTGCGTGAGATTGATTTCACACAGAGACGCAGAGGCACGGAGGAGACAAACTGCGACGAAGCTCCGAACCTTCTGCGACAAATTGGTAGAACAATGCGCCGGAACAGCTGGGGCGCAGCCAATGTATGTTGTCAACGCAAGCGATCTCAAAGGAATGACCGGAACGATTGTCGATGCCGCTTNNGGACTGCTCGAGTCGGTTTATCAGTCCGTTCTGGCGCGCGACCTTGCGCGCCGAGGTTTGCGCGTCGAAACGGAACGAGTCATTGCATTTGAATATGACGGAATGAGGTTCGATTCCGGCCTTCGGGTCGATATGCTGATCGAACATTCGATTGTGGTCGAACTGAAATCGGTGGAACAGCTCTCGCCGGTTCATCCAAAACAGTTGCTCACCTATTTGCGTCTGCTTCGCCTGCCAGTGGGATTGCTGATTAATTTCGGCGCCCCCCGGCTCAGGGACGGTATCCGGCGCATTGCGAATGGCTACCCCGCAGGTCCCTAGATTGAGTCCAGCGCCTCTGTGGCTCTGCGCCTCTGCGTGAGATCCTTGTTCGCCAAAGGCGAGAACCCGGGGGTGGCGAAGGCGCGGAAAAGGCTTTATGGAGGCGGCGGATAAACTCTCCACACCGCAAACAGGGACCCCTCATGCACGCGAAATCGATTGCCGTGGCGATGCTGCTCGTTCTCGGCGCAGCCGCGCCTGTGACCATGACGGCCACAGCGGCCCAGGCCGCTCAGCAGGATCAGTTCAAGATCATCGACGTCAAATCCGGCACCGGCGCCGTTGCAAAGCCGGGGCAGAAGGTGACGGTCAACTATACGGGCTGGCTCTATGAGCACGGCACCAAGGGTAAGAAATTCGATTCGTCACTCGATCACGGGACGCCGTTCACCTTCGCGCTCGGCGCCGGGAATGTCATTCCCGGTTGGGACAAGGGCGTGGTCGGCATGAAAGTGGGCGGAAAGCGCACGCTGATCATTCCGTCCGATCTCGGCTATGGCGCCGCGGGCACTCCGGACGGCACGATCCCGCCCGGTGCGACGCTGATTTTCGACGTGGAACTTCTCAAGGTGCAGTCGTAAGCGATAGCGAGCAGAGCCGGGCGGAAGACCAATGAAGATCAAGCTGACCAGCGTGTATGTGGATGACCAGGAAAAGGCTCTGCGCTTCTACACCGAAGTGCTGGGGCTTACCAAGAAGGCCGATTTCAGCAACGGGCCGTATCGCTGGCTGACCGTGGCCTNNCGAGCTGCAACTCGCGCTCAACAACAACCCGGCGGCCAAGGCCTACCAGCAAGCCATATTCCAGGAGAACCAGCCCGCGGTCATGTTTTTTACCGACGACGTCAGGGGCGACTATGAGCGCATCAAAGCGCGCGGCG
>PKWC01000104.1:2669-2927 GCA_003131925.1 Alphaproteobacteria bacterium
CAGCTGGCGCGCTGGTAGGGCGAGCGTTCGGCAGCATGGCTGCCCGGTGAGAATATAGAATAGGGCGACGGGAGCACGAGCCCGGGACAATTTTGACATGGGGATCGTTGCTCCTGTCACCGTATTCGGTATCAAAACCTCGGGACCAGGGAGGAGAAACGGGTATGAGGAAAAGTGGGCCGCAGGAAAGCAAGTCTCCTTCCCAGCTAATTGACGCGAGAATCAAGGAGCTGGACGACTGGCGTGGCAAAACGCTCG
>PKWC01000101.1 GCA_003131925.1 Alphaproteobacteria bacterium
ACGCTGGGCGTGCCGCTGTTCCAGGAACAGGCGATGAAGCTCGCCATCGTGGCGGCAGGCTTCACGCCGGAAGAGGCCAATGGGCTGCGCCGGGCGATGGCGACGTTCCGCAATGTCGGCACCATCGACCAGTTCCGCCAGAAGATGATCACCGGCATGACCGCACGCGGCTACGCCCAGGATTTTGCCGAACGCTGCTTCAAGCAGATCGAAGGCTTCGGCAGCTACGGCTTTCCCGAGAGCCACGCCGCGAGTTTCGCGCATCTCGTCTACATCTCGGCCTGGATCAAGAGATTTCATCCGGCCGCTTTCGCCTGCGCGCTGCTTAATTCCCAGCCAATGGGATTCTATGCGGCCGCCGAGATCGTGCGCGACGCACGCGAGCACGATGTGGAGGTGCGCCACGTCGATGTGAATTTCAGCGCCTGGGACAATACGCTCGAACATCGCGCCGACGGTGCGCTCGCGCTCAGGCTCGGATTGCGACAGATCGACGGCTTCCGCGAAGACTGGGCAACGACGTTGATGGCGGCGCGCGACAACGGTTATGCCGATGTGGACAGCCTGGCGCGGCGCACGCAATTGCCGAAACGGGCGCTGATCCTTCTGGCAGAGGCCGATGGTTTCCAGTCGCTGTCGGTCGACCGCCGCGAGAGCCTGTGGGCGGTCCGGCGCCTTGCGGACAGCGAGTCCCTGCCGCTGTTCCAGACGCAATATGTGGAGGAACAGGCCGCGGAAAAGATTGCCCCTCTGCCGCTCATGCCGCAGGGCGAGCATGTGCTCGCCGACTATCGCATGCTGCGCCTGTCGCTCAGGGCCCATCTGATGCAATTCCTGCGCGACTTGTTTCGGGGCGAAGGCGTGATGAGCTGCGCGGAGGTCTCGAATGCCGCCGACGGCGCGCGGGCCAGCTGCGCCGGCATCGTGCTGACGCGCCAGATGCCGGGCGACGCGGGCGGCGTCTTCATCACGCTGAGCGACGAGACCAGCGTCGCCAATGTGGTGGTCTGGCCGAGACTCGTCGAAAAGTTCCGGCGCGCGATCATGGGCGGACGCCTGTTGCTGGTCGAAGGCAAGATCCAGCGCAGCCCCGAACACGTGGTGCATCTGGTGGCAGAGCGAATCTTCGACCGCACCGAAGAGCTCGATCGCATCTCGGAAGACGAAACCGAACCACCGTTGCGCGCCCCCGACAGCACGCCCCTGCACCGCCATCCGCGCAACGTCCGCATCGTCCCGCGGTCACGGGATTTTCATTAAGTTCTCACGCAGAGGCGCAGGCACTGCATCTTTCCTCCCCCAACGTGGGGGGGGGNNTCCCCCACATTGGGGGAGGAAAAGAGGGCGGATCACGTTTCTTTCGGGATTCCGAGGAGCGACAATAGCGGGCGTTCGAGGAACTCGACGGGAATCTGCACGAGATAGTGGAAGAGATTGATCCCGATCAGCGGCAGCAGAATGAATATCGCGATGAGCAGGAGCATGCCGAAGCGATTGAGCTGCGCGAGTGCCAGCGAAAGCGGCTGAGGCAGGAGCCCTACCGCGACGCGCCCGCCGTCGAGCGGCGGCACGGGCAGGAGGTTGAACACCGCGAGCACGAGATTGATTTCGACCGAGGTCCAAAAGAATTCGAGCACCGTTTTGTGCGCCATCCCTTCGAATTGCAGCGCTACGAAAAGCGCCAGTGCAGAAAGTAGCGCGAGCAGGATGTTCATGCCCGGCCCCGCGGCGGCCACCCACACCATGTCGCGTTTGGGATTGCGGAGTGCCGCGAAATTCACCGGCACAGGTTTCGCGTAGCCGAAGACAAAACCCGCGTGCGAGAGAAGCAGAAGTGCTGGCAGCAGTATCGTTCCGAACAAATCAACGTGGCGCAGCGGATTGAGCGAGATGCGGCCGGCGCGAGCGGCCGTGTCGTCGCCGAAATGTCGCGCCGCATAGCCGTGCGCCGCTTCGTGCAACGTGATGGCGACGATGATTGGGATCGCGACGAGCGCGACCTGTTCTACAGTCTGTAGTGGATCGGCCAACGCGCCCCTTCCGCGCCGCGGAGGCAGCGCCGGCCTTACTCTTTCGCAGGTTCGAATGTCAGAGCCGCACCGTTCATGCAATAGCGCTGGCCGGTCGGCCTCGGCCCGTCTTCGAAGACGTGGCCCAGATGTCCGCCGCAGCGCGCGCAATGCACTTCCGTGCGCTCCATCAGATGGCTTGCATCGCGCGATGTGCCGACAGCATGATCGCGCGGCGCGGTGAAGCTCGGCCAACCGCTGCCGCTTTCGTATTTCGTGTCCGATTCAAACAGCTCCACCCCGCAGCCGGCGCAGCGGAACACGCCAGCACGCTTCTCCGCGTTGAGCGGGCTCGATCCCGCGGGCTCGGTCCCATGCTCGCGCAGCACGCGATACTGATCGTCGGTGAGCGTGGCCCGCCACTCCGCGTCGCTCCTGTTCTCGGAAAACTCGTTCTTATTCATTTCCGATTGTATCCTTCATTTTTCTCCAACAACGATTATTGCGTTGCATTGTTGCCGTCGCGGATCGCGCTTTGGAGCGTCTGCGTCAGCCGGCCCTTGTTCCCGAAGGCCCAAGGCGCACCATAGGCGATGTCGTCGACGCGCCAGCCCGCGCCGTTCCGCACAAGATATATAGTGTCCGTCCAGTTGACCGGCTTCGAATCTTCCTTGGAACCGCCGCGATACCCAAGGGCGACCATGCAGTGCGCCGTCGCGGCTCCGGTCTCGCAGGGCCCGACGCTCCAGGACGTTGCGCCTTCGAAATTGGAGGTGAACAGATCGCCTTCGATCAGCGGGGGTGACATGTTCTTCGTCGCATTCACGAAACGCTGTTCGGCGGCCTCGCCTTCGATCAACAGGCGGTCGAGCGCGGGCGAGATAAAGGGCTCGTACTTCGTGCGCCCCTTTGCGTCGGGAATGCCGTCGGAGGGACGGAATGTGCCGTAGACCGCGTAGAAACCATTCGCGACTCCTTGGACGTCGTCGGTAGCCGGGGCAGACCTGGCCGCGCCGGGCGACGCGCAAACGAAGACCAGGGTTGCGACCCGAACCGCCGTCCACGCGCTCACGGGCGCGCCGAACGTGCGGAATTCGTTCAACATCTTCATCTTGGCCGTTCCTTCGTCGTTTGCGAAACTAGGTTGGGTCATATGCCGCAACAAGACGGCCTGCGGCTTGCCATCCGGCCTCTTTTTCGTATAAGACCCCGCCTCTTTCGGGCCGCCCGGCGTACAGGGCATGCCGTGGCGGCCCCGAACGCGTCCATGGCTGGCTGGGCTCGTCCCGGCCATCCATCCCAGGAGACCGCAAAATGCCCAAGCTGAAGACGAAATCGGGCGCGAAGAAGCGCTTCAAATTCACTGCCAACGGCAAGCTCAAGCACGGGCAGGCCGGCAAGCGCCACGGCATGATCAAGCGATCCAACGAGCAGATCCGCGAGCTTCGGGGAACGACAGTCATGTCGGCCTCCGAAACCCAGCGCGTCCGCCGCTGGATGCCGTACTCGGCGTAGGGGAGGCTCGACCATGTCACGTGCCCCGCGCGCCGTTCTCTCGCATCTGCGCCGCAAGCGCGTTCTCAAGCAGGCCAAAGGATTCCGCGGCCGGCGCAAGAACAACATCACGACGGCCAATGCCGCCGTCGACCGCTCGATGCAGCACGCCTATATTGGCCGCAAGGAGAAGAAGCGGAATTTCCGCGCCCTCTGGATCCAGCGCATCAACGCGGCCTGCCGCCTTCACGGGCTCACCTATAGCCGATTTATCAGCGGGCTGACGCGCGCGGGCATCGAACTCGATCGGAAGATCCTGGCCGATCTGGCGGTGCGCGAGCCCGATGCCTTCAAGGCTCTGGCGGAACAGGCGCGAGCGTAGCCCCAGTTCCGCGCCCGTCAGGTTTCCTTCACTGCCCCAAGGGGCAAGCATGCATTACGCATGAGCGATATCGACTCCCTGGAACGTCAGATCCTCGACGCGATCGACAACGCGGCGGATGAAGCGGCGCTGGAGACGGTGCGTGTGTCGGCGCTCGGCAAGAAGGGCTCGATCAGCGAACTCCTGAAATCGCTGGGCGCGATGAGCCCGGAGGAGCGGCGTGAGAAGGGCCCGTTGTTTAACGGAGTGCGTGATCGTGTTGCGGCGGCGATCGCCGAACGTAAGACCGTGCTCGCAAGGTTAAAGCTTGATGCGCGTCTGGCCTTCGAGCGCATCGACGTGACGCTGCCGCCGCGACCGGAACTGCGCGGCACAATCCATCCGGTCAGCCAGGTGCAGGACGAGATCACCGCGATCTTTGCCGATCTGGGCTTTGCGGTTGCCGAAGGCCCGGATGTCGAGTTCGACGAATACAATTTCACCAAGCTCAATATTCCGCCCGACCATCCGGCGCGGCAGATGCACGACACGTTTTATGTCTCGCGTCAGACGGACGGCGCGCGCCACGTGTTGCGCACGCATACAAGCCCCGTGCAGGCGCGCGTGATGCTGTCGCAGAAACCGCCGATCCGCGTCATCGTGCCGGGCCGCACCTATCGCCGCGATTCCGACGCCACGCACACGCCGATGTTTCATCAAGTGGAAGCGCTGGTGATCGACGAGGAGACGCATCTCGGACATCTGCGCTGGGTGGTCGAGGAGTTCTGCAGCGCCTTCTTCGAGGTCGAGCGGATCGAATTGCGCGCACGGCCGTCCTACTTCCCCTTCACCGAGCCCAGCGTCGAATGGGACATGCGCTGCGACCGCTCCGGCGGCCAGATCAAATTCGGCACCGGCAATGACTGGCTCGAGCTCGGCGGCTCGGGCATGGTGCATCCCCGCGTACTCGAAATGTGCGGGATCGATCCCTCCCGCTATCAGGGCTTTGCCTGCGGCTTCGGCATCGACCGCATGGCGATGCTGAAATATGGCGCGCCGGATCTGCGCCCCTTCTTCGAATCCGATCTGCGCTGGCTCCGGCATTTCGGTTTCGCCGCGCTCGATCTTCCGACGCTCGACGGAGGATTGAGCCGATGAAGTTCACGCTGTCATGGCTCAAAGAGCACCTCGAGACCGATGCGGATGCGCGCACCATCGCCGAGACGCTTACCAATATCGGCCTCGAAGTGGAGTCGCTCGAGGACCGCGGCGCGGCGCTGAAAGATTTCATCGTCGCCCATGTCGTCTCGGCCGAGAAGCATCCCAATGCCGACAAGCTCAAGCTTTGCCGCGTTGATACCGGCAGCGACATTGTGCAGGTCGTGTGCGGCGCGCCCAACGCGCATACGGGCATGAAAGGTGTGTTTGCGCGGCCGGCCCTGGTGATTCCCTCTTCGGGCGAGACGCTCAAGATTTCCAGCATCCGCGGCGTCGAATCGCGCGGCATGCTGTGTTCGGAACGCGAGCTTCTTCTCTCCGACGAACGCGAAGGCGTCATCGAACTCGACCCTGCCGCCGAACCTGGCACACCGGCAGCGCGCGCGCTCGGGCTCGACGATCCGGTATTCGACGTCGCGATCACACCCAACCGCGGCGACTGCACGAGCGTCGTGGGTATCGCGCGCGATCTCGCAGCGGCGGGCCTCGGACGTTTGAAAAGCACCGAGGTCGCAGTTGTGAAAGGCGGGGTTCCTTCGCCGCTCGGCATCACGTTGAATTTTCCGCCGGACGCCCAAGACGCTTGCCCCATCTTCGCCGGGCGGTTCATCCGCAATGTGCGCAACGGGCCGAGCCCTGGTTGGCTACAGAAGCAATTGCGGGCGGTCGGACTGCGGCCGATCTCGGCGCTCGTTGATGTGACAAATTTCATCGCCAACGATCGCGGGCGGCCGTTGCATGTGTTCGATGCGCACAAGCTCGCGGGCGGTATGCAGGCGCGGCTCGCACGCGACGGCGAGATTGTGACGGCGCTGGACGGAAAGACCTACGCGCTCGATCCGGAGACGATTGTCATCGCCGACGACAAACGCGCGCTCAGCATTGCTGGCGTGATGGGCGGCGGCGACACAGGCTGTACGGAGACGACGCGCAACGTGTTCATCGAATCCGCATGGTTCGATCCGCAACGGATTGCGGCGACGGGCCGCAAGCTCGGCATCCAGTCAGACGCGCGTTACCGTTTCGAGCGCGGCACCGATCCGGAATTCGTCGTGCCCGGTCTTGAACTCGCGACGCGGCTCATCCTCGAATTCTGCGGCGGCGAAGCGGCTGAGAGCGTGGTCGCCGGCAGCCCGCCTCCATGGCGCCGCGAAATTGCGTTTTCCGCGCGGCATGTTCGCCGGCTGGCCGGAATCGACCTCACATTGAGCGACATCAGCAAAATTCTTGTGTCGCTGGGCTTCGCCGTTGAAGGCGACCCCGAGATGCGCGTGACGCCGCCTTCCTGGCGCGGCGACATCGCCGGTTCCGCCGATCTGGTCGAGGAAGTTGTGCGCATTCACGGACTTGACCGGATTCCCGCTGCGCCGATGGCGCGCACACATGCCGTTGCCCGTGCGGTGCTGACGCCGCCGCAGAAGCGGACACGTCTGGCGAGACGTACGCTCGCCGCGCGGGGATTCAACGAGACGATTTCCTACTCGTTCATTCCGCGTGCGCATGCCGCTCTGTTCGGCGGCGGCGGCGAATTGCGCCAGCTCGAAAACCCGATCGCTGCCGACATGGATGCGCTACGGCCGAGCGTTCTTCCTTCGCTGCTCGCCGCGTTGGCGCGCAATGCCGCACGCGGATTTGCGGAACAGATGTTGTTCGAGATCGGCGCGCAATTCGAAAGCGGCATGCCGGGCGCGCAGACTCTCGCGGCGGGGGGCGTGCGCCTTGGGTCCGCCGCGCGAAGCTGGACCAAGGACACGCACAACGCCGACGCGTTCGATGTGAAGGCCGACATGCTTGCGGTACTCGAATCCGCGATGGGCGGAACCATGACGGCGCCGGTCAAGGCGGGCGCGCCGGGCTGGTACCATCCCGGCCGCTCCGGCACGCTCGCGCTCGGGTCGAAGGTGCTGGCCCGTTTTGGCGAATTACACCCGGAGATCCTCGCCGCTTTCGACGTGAAGGTTCCCGCTTCCGCCTTCGAAGTCTTCCTCGATGCGATCCCCGAACCCAAGGCGAAGGGCCGGACACGCGGCCTGTTCCAGCCGTCGCAATTTCCCGCCGTGGAGCGGGATTTCGCTTTCGTCGTGGATGCGAACGTTACAGCGGACGATATCATTCGCAGCGCATGCAATGTCGAGCGCTCGCTGATCGAGCGCGTCGATGTTTTCGATATCTATGAAGGCGCGGGTGTGCCAGAGGGAAAGAAATCGCTCGCCATCTCCGTGCGCCTGCAGCCCAGGGACCGCACGTTGACCGATGCGGAAATCGAGGCGGTGGCGCAGAAGATCGTTTCGGCCGTGATGAAAGCCACGGGTGGCACATTGCGGACCTGATCGCGCTCGGAGCGGTTGCTACCCCTCACCCGTGCGTGAGCGGTTGATAGTCCTCGCACTTGAGCCCTCTTCGATCCGCCTACGCCAAGGCTTCGGCGGACCGGCGAGACTCAAACGACCCGCCGTAGCTTTAGAGAAGGCGGGCAAGGGAAGAGGGGACTCCCGCGCTTATCAGGAGTCACCGATGCAAGACTCGGAATTCCCCTCTCCCCTTGTGGGAGAGGGGTGCAGGTACGGGCGCTGAAGCCACTCAGGACTGGGTGAGGGGGAAACGGATAGTTTAGAGTGTCTCGCATGACCTCTTCCGCCCCGCAGCCGTTCGACCGGCGATCCGCGCTCGCCTTCATCGTGGCGATCGGCGTGGTGAGCCTGTTCGCCGACATGGCCTATGAAGGCATGCGCGCGATCACCGGGCCGTTCCTTGGTCTGCTCGGCGCGAGTGCGACGATCGTCGGAATTGTCGCCGGCACGGGCGAACTTGCGGGCTATCTGCTGCGGCTGGTCTCGGGAAACCTCGCGCAGCGCAGCGGCGCGTACTGGCCGATCACTGTGGCGGGCTACGCGATCCAGATGGCGGCGGTGCCGGTCCTTGCAATCGCGGGAAGTTGGCAGGTAGCCGCCCTCCTGATCGTGCTCGAACGCACGGGAAAGGCCGTGCGCAATCCCGCCGGCAATACGATGATGAGCCATGCGGGTGAGGAGATTGGCCAGGGCTGGGCTTTCGGACTGCACGAAGCTCTGGACCAGTTCGGGGCGCTGGCCGGCCCTTTGATCGCAGCTCTGGTACTCGCCCATCATGGGGCTTATCGCGATGCCTTCCTCTGGCTCGGCATACCGGCCCTTGTCACGATCGTCCTTGTACTGATCGTTGCGCTGCGCTTTCCGGCGGCGGCGCGAATCCCGGCGGCGCCAGAAAAGGATGGAGGGCATGCCCTTTCTGGCGCGTTCTGGCTGTACGCGGCAGCATGCGCCCTCATCGCTTTCGGCTTCGCCGATTATCCGCTCATCGCTTTTCACTTCGGCAAAATGCATACCGTGCCTACGGCGTTTGTTCCTGTTTTCTACGCCGGCGCGATGGGAGCGAGCGGCGCAGCTTCTCTGCTGTTCGGCCGCTGGTTCGATTCGCGCGGCCTATGGGTCATGATTCCCGGCCTGCTCACCGGTGCACTTGTAGCCCCGCTCGTCTTCCTTGGGGGATTCGCGGCCGCCCTGATCGGCACGCTTTTGTGGGGCACCGCACTCGGCGTACAGGGCTCGGTCATGTCTGCGGCGGTCGCCCACATGGTTCCCGTTCACGGGCGGGCGCGCGCCTTCGGCATTTTTACGGCAATCTTCGGCGTGGCGTGGTTTCTCGGCAGCGTGGCACTCGGCGCGCTCTATGACGTTTCGCGCATTTCACTCGTCGCTGTTTCGGTGTTGCCGCAGCTCGCCGCACTGGTCCCGCTCCTTCTCGCTCTGCGCGCGATCAAGCGGCCCTGACTGCAGTTGGTATTGACGGCACGAGAGTGCTAGACGACCGCCCGCCGTGACAGACCTCGCCCAAATCCGCAATTTTTCCATCATCGCCCATATCGATCATGGAAAATCCACGCTCGCCGACCGGCTGATCCAGGTCTGCGGCGGGCTCACCGCGCGCGAGATGAAAGAGCAGGTGCTCGATTCCATGGATATCGAGCGCGAGCGCGNNCAAGGCGCAGACGGTGCGGCTCGAATACCACGCGAAGGACGGCCGGACCTACACGCTCAACCTGATGGACACGCCGGGCCATGTCGACTTCGCCTATGAAGTCTCGCGCTGTCTCGCCGCCTGCGAAGGCGCGCTTCTGGTGGTCGATGCGAGCCAGGGCGTCGAAGCGCAAACGCTGGCCAATGTCTATCAGGCGATCGAGGCCGATCTCGAAATCGTGCCCGTGCTCAACAAGATCGATCTGCCGGC
>PKWC01000226.1 GCA_003131925.1 Alphaproteobacteria bacterium
ATCGACATCATTCCCTGGTCGCCCGAATCCGCGACGTTCATCGTCAATGCACTTGCGCCAGCGGAAGTGACGAAAGTGGTGCTCGACGAGGATACGCATCGCGTGGAAGTCGTCGTTCCCGATGAACAGCTCTCGCTCGCGATCGGAAGGCGCGGGCAGAACGTGAGGCTGGCGTCGCAGCTTACCGGCTGGCAGCTCGACATCCTGACGGAGCAGGAAGAATCGGAGCGGCGCCAGAAGGAATTTGCCGAGCGCACGCAGCTGTTCATGAAATCGCTCGATGTGGACGAAACGGTTGCGCAACTTCTCGCGTCGGAGGGATTTGCGAGCGTCGAAGACGTTGCCTATGTCCCGTTGAACGATCTTGCCGCCATCNNTTTTGATGAGGAAACCGCGCAAGAACTGCAGAACCGCGCCCTGGAATTCATCGACGCCCGCAACGAGAAGCTCGATCAGAAACGCCGCGAACTCGGTGTCGAGGACGAAATCGTCGAACTCGGCGGAATAAGCCCTCCCATGCTGGTTGCGCTTGGCGAAGCCGGCGTCAAATCGCTCGAAGATCTGGCGGGTTGCGCCACGGACGACCTGCTCGGCTATTATGAAACAAACAAGGACAAAGAGCGCGTTCGCGTGCCAGGTGCATTGGACGGATTCAACCTGACGCAGGACGACGCCAACGCCATCATCATGGGGGCGAGAGTGAAAGTGGGATGGATCGAGGCGCCCGCGGCCGAGGCAACAAATGAGCAATTGCAGGCGCAGGTCGAAGCATGACGATTGCGCCGAGCCTGGAATGCTTCGACACGGCGGTCGGCGTGCGCGAACGGCGCTGCATCGTCACGCACGAGGTCCGGCACGAAGCATGCCTCATCCGTTTCGTGGTGGATCCGCAAGGTAACGTGGTGCCCGACGTTGCTGCGAAATTGCCTGGCCGCGGTATGTGGGTGTGCGCCAAACGCGACATCCTTGAACTGGCGATTGAAAAGCGCCATTTCTCTCGTGCCGCTCACGCTCCCGCCCAGGCTTCTGCCGACCTCCCGCAGCGGGTGGAAGCCCTGCTTGTACAACGCATGTGCGGTGATCTGGGCTTGGCGCGCCGGTGTGGCCAGCTGGTGCTCGGTTACGACAACGTCACCCGTGCACTTTCGGGCAGGCCTGCCCCGGCCGCTCTCGTCGAAGCCGCTGACGGGGCGCCCGATGGCAGGCGAAAGCTGCTGGCTGCCGCGAAGGGGTGCGCGCCCGTCATCATCGACTGCCTGACGAGCGCCGAATTGAGCTTGGCTGTCGGGCGGGAGAATGTGGTACATGCAGCCCTTAAATCCGGCCGGATTTCGGAGAGGCTGACGGCTGACGCAGGCCGGCTCGGTGGTTTTCGGCCCGCACGTGAACGCGGAGCGGTGTCTGCGCCGTCCGCCACAGACAATGTCCGTGCCGGACTCAAGGGAGTGGAATGAGCGAGACGAACGATACAGCGACGCGACCGGCGCAGTCCGCCAAGACTCTGTCCCTGAAAAAGACGGAGACGTCGACGGTCAAGCAGAGCTTTAGTCACGGCCGCACAAAGGCGGTCGTTGTCGAAAAGAAGCGTGCCCGCGTGCTGCCGGGGACCAAGGCGGCGGAGCCCGGCGAAAGACCCAAGGGCCCAGTGCCAGACGCCCCCGCGCCACAATTCGTTCAGGAAGTGCAGGCGTCGGCTCGCGACGCTCAGCCGAGGGCTGGCGTGGTCCTGCGGCAATTGACCGACGAGGAAAAGGATGCGCGTTCGCGCGCACTGGCTGATGCGCGCGTCATGGAAGCGGAAGCGCGCAAGCGCGCCGACGAGGACGCGCGTCAGCGTGCAACCGACGAAGCAAGACTCGCGCGCGAGCGCGTCGCGGCGGAGCGGCGCAAGATCGAAGAGGACGCACGCAAGGCCGCTGAAGAAACGGTGCGCCGCCACGCCGAGGAAGAGGCCTCGCGCCGGCTTGAGAAGCGGGACGACGGTGCGGTCAAGACCGAGAGTGCCCCCCCCGAAGCTGCGCGCAGAGCGCGGCCGGTGGCGGAGGAGGAGGACGAGCAGGCTGGCGCCAAGAAGGTGGGCAAAGCCGCACCCAAGGCGCCAGCGGCGCGCAAGGGTGTGGACAGCCGCCGCCGCGGCAAACTCACCGTCACCAAGGCGCTTCAGGCGGACGACGAGCGAATGCGTTCGGTCGCAGCCTACCGCCGTCATCTTCAGCGGCTCAATCGTGCCGGGCAGCAACAGCCGGCGGGACCAGCCGGTCCGCGCGAGGTTACCATTCCCGAGACGATCACCGTCTCCGAGCTCGCCAATCGCATGGCGCGCCGCGCCGTCGACGTCATCAAGGTGCTGATGAAGAACGGCCAGATGGCGCAAATCAACGACGTCATCGATGCGGACACCGCCGAGCTCGTAGCAGCAGAATACGGTCACACCGTGCGTCGTGTCGCCGAATCCGATGTCCTTGAAGGCCTGAAGGGCGAGGCCGACGCGCCCGAGAAACTGGAATCGCGGCCGCCTGTCGTCACCGTCATGGGCCACGTCGACCACGGAAAGACCCTCCTGCTCGATCGAATTCGCTCGACCGACGTCGTAGCCGGCGAGGCCGGAGGGATCACCCAGCACATCGGTGCGTACCAGGCCAACTGGCACGACCACCTGATCACTTTCATCGATACCCCGGGCCACGAAGCCTTCACCGCCATGCGGGCCCGCGNNGCCACGTCGACCACGGAAAGACATCTCTGCTCGACGCGCTGCGGAAAACGGACGTGGTAGCCGGAGAAGCCGGCGGCATCACTCAGCATATCGGCGCTTATCAGGTCCGGCTGAAGGGCGGCCAGAAGATCACGTTTCTCGATACGCCTGGCCACGCCGCCTTTACCGCGATGCGGGCACGCGGCGCCAAAGTCACCGACCTCGTGATTCTCGTGGTCGCGGCAGATGACGGTGTGATGCCGCAGACTGTGGAGGCGATCGCGCATGCAAGGGCGGCGGAAGTCCCCATGATCGTTGCGGTCAACAAGATCGACAAATCCGATGCCAATCCGACGCGCGTGAAAACCGAATTGCTGCAACACGAAATTCAGGTTGAGGACCTTGGCGGCGAAACGCTGGCTGTCGAGGTTTCGGCGACCAAGGGCACCAATCTCGACAGGCTCGAGGAAGCCATACTTCTGCAGGCCGAACTGCTGGATTTGAAGGCAAATCCTGATCGAAGTGCAGAGGGCGCCGTCATTGAGGCGAAACTGGACAAGGGCCGGGGACCGGTTGCAACGGTGCTGGTGCAGCGCGGCACTCTCAAAGTGGGCGACATTCTGGTCGCCGGCTCCGAATGGGGACGCGTGCGGCTTCTCATCAATGACCGCGGCGAAACCATCGACCAGGCCGGACCGTCGACACCTGTCGAAGTGCTTGGACTGTCGGCCGCGCCGGAGGCTGGCGACGAATTCGTCGTGGTCGATTCCGACGGCCGCGCACGCGAGGTCACGGAATATCGCGCGCGCATGCGGCGCGAGTCGCGCCAGGCGAACGTGTCGCGGCAGACGCTTGATCAGCTGCTGAAGAATCGCAAGGACGGCGAAAAACGGCTTCTGCCTCTTGTCGTCAAAGCGGACGTGCAGGGGTCCGCCGAGGCGATTGAGGGTGCGTTGACGAAGCTCGGCAATGATGAGGTCGGCGCCCAGGTGCTGACCGGCGGCGTGGGCGGAATTACCGAGTCCGACGTGATCCTCGCCCATGCGAGCGGCGCGGCGATTCTCGGCTTCAATGTTCGCGCCAACAACCAGGCGAGGGATCGCGCCCGCAGGGATGGCGTCGAGATCCGCTATTACAACGTCATCTATAATATCGTGGATGACGTGAAGGCCGCGCTCTCCGGCCTGCTTGCGCCGGAAACGCGTGAAAAGTTTCTGGGCAACGCGGAAATTCTCGAGGTCTTCTCGATTTCCAAAGTGGGCAAGGTCGCGGGCTGCCGCGTCACCGAAGGCGTCGTGCGAAGGGGTTCCAAGGTTCGGCTCATTCGCGACAATGTCGTCATGCACGAAGGCGAGCTTTCGACGCTCAAGCGGTTCAAGGATGAAGCACGTGAAGTCCAGGCCGGGCAGGAGTGCGGCATGTCATTCGCCAATTATCAGGATATCCAGAAGGGCGACATCATCGAATGCTACGATGTCGAGACCCTGCAGCGCACCCTGTAGGCGCACACGGACGGCGGCCGTGCCGTGCGCGTCTCAAACGGCTTGAACCCAATTCCGGACAGTCCGCTCTGCAGCGCGAATGACGAGCTAACAGAATGGCGCGACATCAAGGTCACTCCCGCGAAACCGGACCTTCGCAACGCCAATTGCGCGTCGGCGAGGTGCTGCGCCACGCTTTGTCCGACATTCTTTCCAGAGCCGATATACGGGACCCCGATCTGGACGGTGTATCGGTGACCATCACGCAGGTCCGACCATCGCCCGACATGCGGCACGCCGTGATCTATTGCGAGCCGCTGGGAGGCAGGAACGCCGAGCACGTGATTGGCGCGCTCAATCGGCATCGCGGTTTCCTGCGCGGCCTTCTCGGACACGGGATCACGCTCAAATTCACGCCCGAGTTGCGCTTTGTCGAAGATACGTCCTTTGCGGAAGCGGAAAAAATCGAGACCCTGCTCAAGTCCGCGCGCGTGCAGCGGGATCTGAAACCGGCCGACGAAGGCGGAGACAATAATGGCGCGTAGCCGCAAGGGCGCGCCGGTTCATGGCTGGGTTGTCGTCGACAAGCCGGTCGGGATCACGTCCACGGATGCTGTCGGCGTGGTCAAGCGTGTCTTCGACGCGCAAAAGGCCGGGCATGCCGGGACGCTGGACCCCATGGCATCCGGCGTCCTTGCCGTGGCGCTTGGCGAGGCCACCAAGACCGTGCCCTTCGCCATGGAAGCCGAGAAGAGCTACCTCTTCACAGCCTGCTGGGGCGAAGGCCGCGATACCGACGATGCGGAAGGAAAGCTAACCGGGACCTCCTCGAACCGTCCGTCCCGGTCGCAAATCGAGGCGGCGCTGCCGCTGTTCGTCGGCGAGATCAGCCAGGCTCCTCCCAGTTTCTCGGCGATCAAGGTTCATGGCGAGCGGGCCTACGATCTGGCCCGGGAAGGCGAGAACCCGAAGCTCGAGCCCCGCAAGGTGCTTGTCCATGAGGTTCGTCTTCTGTCTGAACCCGACGCCGACCACGCGGAATTCGAGATGAAATGCGGGAAAGGCGCCTATGTGCGGGCCTGGGTGCGCGATCTCGCTCTTGCCCTGAGCACGTTGGGCTACGTTTCCGCTCTCCGCCGCCTGAGAATTGGCGGGTTCTCGGTGGAGGACGCAATTCCTCTGGAAAAGCTCAGGTCATTTATGCATAGTCCCGCCGCTTTCGAGCACCTGAGGCCCATTTCGACCGCGCTGGACGGCATCCCGGCGCTGGCCGTGACGGGCTCGGACGCAGTTCGCCTGCGTTGCGGTCATTCGATATTGATGCGAGCCGGTCTTTTTGCCCGCATCATGGATAACGCAGCGGCAAGCGAGGGTCTTCAGGGGCTTACGGTCTATTTGTCTTCTGCCGCAGGCGAGCCAATCGCGTTGGCCGAGCTATCGGAAGGGGAACTCAGACCGTTTCGTGTCTTCAACTTTGGAACTGGATGACCGTATGACCATTACGCCTGAACGCAAGCAATCCGTCATGGCTGAATTCGCCACCGCTGCCGGCGACACCGGGTCCCCCGAAGTGCAGGTGGCCGTGCTTTCCGAGCGGATCAATAATCTGACGGGCCATTTCAAGACGCACGTCAAGGACAACCACTCGCGCCGCGGGCTGATCAGGCTCGTGTTCCAGCGCAGGCGCCTCCTCGACTATGTGAAGGCTGTCGACGGGAAGCGCTACGAAGCGCTGATTTCTCGGCTGGGTCTGCGGCGCTGAATCTTTCCTGGGAGCGTGGGCGTCTCGCCCGCATTCAGCTGCGCGTAAAACGGCGCGGCCCCGGGACAACAACTTCTTTGAGATGTCTCAAAGAATGGGAGTCCGCGCCAAGCGCGGGCGCCCGACTAGAGACCTGCCGCAATCCGGCGGCGGGAAGGAAGGATCAATCGTATGTTCAAGACCATAACTGAAGTAATCGAATGGGGCGGGCGAAAGCTTACCCTCGAAACCGGAAGAGTCGCGCGCCAGGCGGACGGCGCAGTCCTCGCCACCTATGGTGAGACGGTTGTGCTTGCAACTGTCGTCGGCGAGCACGAGCCACGGCCGGACCTCGACTTCTTTCCTCTGACGGTCAACTACCAGGAAAAATATTTCGCCGCGCNNGGCGGCTATTTCAAGCGCGAGGGCAGACCGACCGAACGCGAAACGCTTGTCTCGCGTCTCATCGATCGTCCGATTCGGCCGCTCTTTGCCAAAGGCTATCGCAATGAGACGCAGGTGATCGTCACCGTCCTGAGCCACGACATGGAGAACGATCCGGATGTGGTGGCGATGGCCGCTGCGTCTGCGGCGCTCACCATTTCGGGCGTGCCATTCATGGGGCCGATCGCCGCGGCGCGCGTCGGTTACATCGGAGGGGAATACAAGCTCAATCCGCAAGTGGACGAAATGCCCGAATCCGGCCTCGACCTCGTCGTCGCCGGAACCGCGGATGCGGTGCTGATGGTGGAGTCGGAAGCAAGAGAACTCTCCGAACAGGTCATGCTGGGCGCGGTGATGTTCGGTCATCGCTCCATGCAGCCGGTGATCGACGGCATCGTCCGGCTGGCGGAACGCGCGGCGAAAGAACCCCGCGCCGTTCCCGTCAGTCAACAAACGTCGCTCGCCGACGAGCTCAAGTCGTTTGCGGAATCCGAACTTCGGGCGGCCTACCAGATTCCTGAGAAAGGCGTCCGGCATGAGCGCATCTCCGAAATCAAGGCTCGCGCCAAGGTGCACTTCGCCGCGGAAGCGGACGAGAAAACCGTCAAGCAGCTGTTCAAGGATCTCGAAGCCGACGTGATGCGCTTTGCCGTGCTCGACACGAGCCGGCGCATCGACGGCCGCGACCTGAAGACAGTGCGGCCGATCCGCGCCGAAGTCGGCGTGCTTCCGCGCACCCATGGCTCCGCGCTGTTCACGAGAGGAGAAACCCAGGCTATTGTCGTGGCAACTCTGGGCACGGGCGAAGACGAGCAATATGTCGATTCGCTCGAAGGCACCTACAAGCAGCACTTCATGCTGCACTACAACTTCCCCCCCTACTCCGTGGGCGAAACCGGGCGCATGACCGGCCCAAGCCGGCGCGACATCGGTCATGGCAAGCTTGCCTGGCGCGCATTGCATCCCATACTGCCGGCGCGCGAGCAGTTCCCCTATACGATCCGCGTCGTTTCGGAGATCACCGAATCGAATGGTTCGTCATCGATGGCAACGGTCTGCGGAAGCTCGCTCGCCCTGATGGATGCCGGCGTTCCAATGCGGCGTCCAATCGCCGGGATAGCCATGGGGCTCATCCTCGAAGGAGCTCGCTTCGCCGTCCTGTCGGACATCCTGGGAGATGAGGACCATCTCGGCGACATGGATTTCAAGGTCGCCGGCACCGAAGAGGGTATCACCGCGCTCCAAATGGACATCAAGATCTCCGGCATCACGGAGGAGATCATGCGTGTCGCGCTCGATCAGGCGCGAGAAGGCCGCCTGCATATTCTGGGCGAGATGGGTCACGCGATAACCCGCGCCCGCGACCAGCTCGGCGAGCACGCGCCGCGCATCGAAGTGATTCACATTCCGACCGACAAGATCCGCGAAGTGATCGGTACCGGCGGCAAGGTGATCCGCGAAATCGTGGAGAAGACGGGCGCCAAGATCGACATCCAGGACGACGGGACCGTGAAGGTTGCCTCGGCCGACGGCGAGTCCATCCGCGCGGCGCTCAAATGGATCAAGACCATCGTCGCCGAGCCGGAGATCGGCGAAATCTATGACGGCAAAGTGGTCAAGGTGATGGATTTCGGCGCCTTCGTGAATTTCTTTGGGCCGAAGGACGGTCTCGTTCACATTTCCGAACTCGCGCCGCGTCGCGTCGGCAAGGTCACCGATGTCGTCAAGGAAGGCGACGCGGTGAAGGTGAAGCTGCTTGGTTTCGACGATCGCGGCAAGGTGCGCCTCTCCATGAAGCTGGTCGACCAGGAAACGGGCGAGGACCTGAGCAAGAAACCGCAGCCGCCTGAAGAAGGTCAGCAGCAGGCCGGCTGAACCGCTTCCGTCTGGACATTACAGAGCCTCCGGGTGCCCTTAGCCAAGTTGGCTAAGGGTACTCGCGTTTTGGAGTGGACCACTCACGGTTCGCACGTACTTTCGTACGAAGGATTGAAGCCATGCCCAAAATCGACGTGCCCGCCGTTCCAGAACGAAAAGGATCCGGCTACCCCGCTCCGTTCCATCTGAAGGCCGGCGATCGCGTACGCCAGGCGCTGGGCGACGCAGGCGGACTGAGCGAATTCGGCGTCAACCTGCTTCGCCTGCCTCCGGGTGCCTGGTCGAGCCAGCGTCACTGGCACAGCGCCGAAGACGAGTTCGTGTATGTCCTGTCGGGCGAAGTCACGCTGATTACCGACGAAGGCGAGCAGGTTCTTCGCGCGGGGGATTGCGCGGCGTTTCCCAAAAATCAGGCGAATGGACACCATCTGATCAACAAGAGCACGGGACCAGCGGTCGCCCTCGAAATCGGCACGCGCTCAACGGAAGACGTTTGCGAATATCCCGATCTCGACATGCGGATCGATGCCCGTATCGGCCACTACACGCACCGGGACGGCACGCCTTATCCCGAACGCAAGTGACGAGCCGGGTCCATTCGGACGCAATGAGCACGNNGTGACCTCGCTCGAAAAGGGCGGGCAGGTGACTGTTCGCTCGATCGACCAGGTGTGGTCGCTGCTAAATCCTGCCAGCGTCACATCATTCAAGGCGTGGCTCGGGCACAGCCTGCCTTCTCCGCTCCCTGGATGGTTCTACGCCGTGCTCGCACTGCCGGCCTGGGCATTGACCGGGGTCCTGGGGGTGGTACTCGCGTTTCTTTTTGGGCGGCATGTGCCCGAACCGGCCTGATCAGCGGTTGGCGCCGGGAATCCAGAGCACGTCCTTGCTGCCCTTGTCATTCACGAACCGGCTAACGACGAAAAGGTGGTCGGACAACCGGTTCACATATTTGAGGGCGCCGGCGCCCACCATTTCGATTCCAGCCAGCTCCACGATCAGCCGCTCGGCGCGCCTAACGATCGTGCG
>PKWC01000243.1 GCA_003131925.1 Alphaproteobacteria bacterium
TCTTCTTGACACCTGGTCTCCCCCCCGGATTCCCTGACTGCCCCTTCTGAAACCGCGTATGCACGGGGGGCTTTCGATACCCCATCGCGTATTCGGCTGGCATTGCTCTGTTCCTCCTGAGATGGCGGGAGGAAGGCGATATTATACTTGACGTAGGATGAAGCCAATGACAGAAAAGCGCCGACAGGCCGACGAACCTAGCTACGCCCCCGGGGTCACTCTTCGGATGGCCTTGACGGGGGGCGAAATCCTTTCCGATCTTCTGGCGTCTGAGTCCGGGCTTTCGAGTTACGAAGGGGCTGCCGCGCGGGTTTATACCGCCATGGAAGCTGCACGTATTTCCGAGTCTCCTTCGGCACTAGCAAGTCAGTCCCGGCAAGCCTCCGGAACCTCATAAAGATTGACAGGCAATCGTCGTGGAGCGCCTGAAGGTCTTCGCGCGAAAATATGGCGCGCTCGCTGCTCGCCTCGTCTCTCGACGTTAAGACGTTTGTGGCGATCAATACGCCCTTGCTGTAGAGGCTCGCTCTGTGGGCCAGCAAATCTCGATGGTCCGCTATGACCTGGAGTTGGGACGCACACGTTTCAAATTCTGCTATGCTCCTGCTTGACCGCTTTGCCAGCGCCATGAGCGCTCGGGTTCGCTGCACGAGATCAATCCGCCGCATTCCCCCGAAGACGATCCTAGCCTTGGCTTCTGACAGCCCGCTTAGCTTGCGCGCTAGGCGATGCAGTGCTCCTTCCGTCATTGCGTATTGAGTGACTAGTCTGCCAACATGACTAAGTATTTCAGGCTCTGTCGGAACTGGGTTTGGTTCTAGGAGATTCGTCATGGAAAAAGCCCCACAAGAATTGCGCGAAGACGAAGTATTGTTGCGGATGCTGAAAACCCCGCCGAAGCCTCACGCCCAGATGAAGGTTGGTAAGCGAAAGCCGAGTCCAGCCAAGGTTGCCAGCCGCAAGCCTCGCCAGAGCCCCAAGCGGGGCTGATTACCCACAGATTCGCGCAGGTCTTGGCTTCCGGCTTATGGTCCGGTGGTTGGATTGGGGGGATACGAGAGATGCGGCAAGTAACGGTCGTCTTTTTGGCTTCTGTGATCCTGAGTGCATGTGCTTCGGACGCTCATATATATCCCGGCTTGTTTGGCCAGAGAGTCGTCGGCAACGAGAACTATGTGACAGTATCGAACGTATGGAACGAGATGGATGCGCTACCGCTCGCCGATAGGCATTGCGCCCAATATGGAAAATCTGCGCGGTTCACGCACATGGAAGGCAATCGAGCTATCTACGATTGCGTGAATAGATAAAGGCACTTAAAATGCAAAACGGCGCAGGTGCCAGCCCGCGCCGCCAAAGAATCGCTTGCACCGCCAGTCAGCGGCTAGATTCGCAATCTAGCCGACGAAAGGCGCGTTGTCACGATGTCATCCCTAGAAGATGCTCAGCCAGAGATTTCGCGTCTTGTGGCGGCAAATCAATTGGAAGAGTCACGGTTCGGCTCTGTTCTGGAAGACTTATCGCAACCGTTAGGGTCGCGCTTCCGTCCGACTTTCTCTTGCACTGATAGCCCTCCGCCTGAAAATCAGCACCAATGCGGAGAGAGCCGCGATCAATGGGAACCACTGATCCTGCTACGATTTCTTGCTGGAGAGAAGCGAGCAGTGGAGGAATGTCCCGACGATTTATCACTATATCGCGGGTCTGCCCGCTATCTTCCATGAAACGTAATCGCAGATGTACGCCGTCCTCGTGCTTTCCAATGTTGCAGCCAACGGCAATAAAGAGATCTGAATCTCCCACGATTTCTCTCCTAGGTCTGTCGCAAGTCCTAGGATAATGGCGAAGGGCACCCGAGTCATTCGGTGCCCTTCCACCATTTGCGCCACGGCGGACGCTTGCGAATCGTGACGGGAAAGCCGTTTCGTTTGCGCCAGCGAATGAACGCCGCCGCTTGCTGGCGAGCCGTCTTAGGCTGCGTGAGGTCTCCGGTACATCAAGCGCTTTCCGGCAATGCCCTTCAACGCAACATCGGCGCGCATGTCGTCTGAATAGCCACGCTTCACGCGATAGCTCATGCGGAAATCGAATTCCGCGAGATAACGCGATAAATGCTGTTCGCTCATGTGCTGATAGGTGCCGACAAGGCCGCGCTTGAAAATGCTGAAATAGCCTTCCGCCGAATTGGTGTGGACCTTCACGCCTTCTGGCGTGCGGCGCACATAGGTCTTGTTGTGATCCACGCTTTCGTGCGCAAACGGGATCGGGATGTAATGAGGCGCGCCGTCTGTGTGCAGGGCCGAAACCGGGTGAATGTTCTGAATGAGCATGTCCCGAATTTCGCCGCCGATGGAGCCTTTTGCGCCCATGATCTTGCGTGAGCGAACTCGCCCGCCACGCTCAACCAGAGACACGAATTTCATGTTCGGCTTGCGGCGCGGGCGAGACTTCGTGGATTTCCCGATTTCCGTTTCGTCGGCTTCAGCCGTCTTGCCTTCGCCGCCGAGCTGGCCAGCGTCCGCCGCAGGGGCCATAGCCGCACGGATACGCATGGACATGAACCATGCCGTTTTGACCGTCACGCCAAGCATGCGGGCGAGCTGCTGCGAGCTGATGCCTTTCTTGGACGAGCAAAGCAGATGCGTAGCGTAGAGCCACGTATGCAGGGGAACCTTGGAGCTCTCGTAAACCGTTCCCACGGTCACGCTAAAAGGCTTCTGGCAGGCATTGCACCAGTAGACGCCAGGACGGGTAGACTGGCCCTTGAGCGCCGTAGCCTCGTTCACGACGCCACAGTGCGGGCAGACTGGGCCGGACGGCCACAGCAAGCCTTCAAGGTGCTGGCGGGCGGCGGCTTGGTCCGTGAAACGCTTCGGAAGGGCTTTAGGCATGGCGGCTAACTCCTTATGCCGCCAATATAAGCCTTTCGGTTTCCTACGTCAAGTATAATATCGCCCGGGAGGAAGATATAGACCTATGTGGTACTCATGTCAACCGAAACGGTTCTACCGGTCCCGGAACAACCCCAAAGCTCGTCATGGCCGGGCTGTTGTCCCGGCCACCCATGACAACGGTGCCGGCCAAGGTTCCCCGAGGCGCATTAGGCATCGTTTAGATGATAAGCGGCAGGAAGCGCGCACGGCGGCTCAAGCTATACAGAAGAACCTGGGGTGGAAATTTTGTAGCATGGCAAGGAACCTTCCGAAGTCGGACCGGTGCCGCCCGCATGTTCCGGCTAGTGACCACCACGCAGGGACAAGCCACGCTGACGCAATCTGGCTTTGACGCGTTAGACGGCAGCGGCAAGAGCACGCCGCGCGCACTGAGGCATTTCTGAATGTCGAACTCTTCCGCGCAATGTACGATCGCTTCAAAGGCAAACCGCATCCATGTTTGCCGCCGCGCCCTGCACCTGCGTCATGTTCGCCTCCTTTTCGGCTCATGATCGACTTTAGCGAGCCTCCCGGGCCGCTGCCATGTCCGTTGATATCAGAAACGGAACCACCTAGGCTAAAATCGGCCAGTATCCGGGAATATACCTAAATCCAGATACGTCAGGATCGGGCGGCGGAAGCTCGGGGAAAGCAATGACGATGAACGATTTGCCGGCGATCATGGGAACAGTCCTGATCATTGCCGGGCTCGCTCTGGTAGTCATCAACACATGGTTCCGTGCCAATGGGAGTGAAAAGACCACTCAGGCCGGGGCACTCATCATTGTGGTCGGCGCGTTCCTCTTGGGGCTGTCGAATTTCGGACCACACGCAAAATAAATTTTAAGACTGTCCAGACCGTGTTGCTCCCGAGCGAGCCGAAACGAATTGGGACACCCGCGCTTTCAACTTAGGACACCGAGCGGCAAATTCGGGCAGTACCCATGGCAAAGCTCGTCTATGGAATGAACCAGTCCCTGGACGGCTATGTCGACCACCTGGAATTGCCGATACCTGGTCCCGCGCTCTTTCGTCACTTCATAGAGCAAGTGCGCGACCTGACCGGCAGTGTGTACGGTCGCCGCATGTATGAGGTCATGCGTTACTGGGACGAAGACCGTCCTGAGTGGGGCGCGGAGGAACACGACTTCGCGGTGGCGTGGCGGCGCCAACCGAAGTGGGTCGCGTCGCGCTCGTTGAAGTCAGTCGGCCCCAACGCCACTCTTGTCGAGGGTGACATCGAGGCGGTGATACGTGGGCTGAAGGCTCAGCTCGTTGGGGAGATTGAAGTTGCCGGACCAGACCTGGCGCGAAGCCTGACCGACCTTGGTCTTATCGATGAGTATCGACTCATCCTCCACCCCGTCGTGCTTGGTCGCGGCAAGCCATTCTTCGCCGGCCCCCGGCCGCCGCTCCGCCTGGTGGCGAGCGATCGAATTGGCGAGGACGTGATTAGGCTGACCTACGTTCCTGCTTAATCACGCAACTCGCCCGACGGACTTCGCGGCTCAATAAACAATATTTGCCAGACGGAGACATTAAATCGAAATCTGCCGTCCGATCTCAACCACCTGATCGCTCGGCAGGCTGAAAAAATCAGTGACATGTACTGCGTTGCGCTCCATTGCAACGAACAGAGCTTCCTGCCAGCGGGGTAGTCCCCTCTTGTCTTCGCGGCTTACGACCGTCTCGTGGCCAACGTAATAGGTCACGTCGTTGAGATCGACTGTGCATCCGAGCGCCTTGCTGGCCTGCAAGAGCTCTGGAATTTGTGGACGCTCCATAAACCCATAGCGGGCTTCCGCGCGCCAGAAGTTCGGGGCGACTTCGTTGAGACGGATCCGCTCGGTCGGCGCAACCCGCGGAACCGGCAAAATGCTAACTCGCAGAATGAACAAATGCTCATGCAAAGCGCGGTTGTGCTTGACGTGCCAAACCATCACGGGCGGCGTATCTTGCGTCGTGCGGGTTAAAAACACTGCGGTTCCGGGTACGCGCGGAATATCGCCAGTTTGAA
The DNA here is from genome assembly GCA_003131925.1 of Alphaproteobacteria bacterium. Classification (GTDB taxonomy): domain Bacteria; phylum Pseudomonadota; class Alphaproteobacteria; order Micropepsales; family Micropepsaceae; genus Rhizomicrobium. Next base: position 4,951 of record PKWC01000243.1, read on the forward strand.
TTTTGGCCATGAAATCGGAAATCGGCATCAAAGATTCATGGAGCCGGGCCGTTACGGCAGCAGCGCCGCGATGCCAGATCCACATCAGTCCGTAGACGAAGGCTGCCAGCAAGAGTGGGACATATCCCCCTTGTGCTACTTTGGTGAGGTTGGCTAAGAAGAATGCGCTATCGATGACAAGAAAAAATGCCGCGACGCTTCCTGCGGCGATCAGACTCCAACCCCAAATCTGACGCATCGCAATGAAGAGCAGCGCCGAAGTCATCAGCATTGTCAACGATACGGCGATGCCATAAGCGGCCGCCAAATTATCGGATTTTCTGAAGCTGATCGTGAGTCCGATCGTCACGATCATGAGCAGGACGTTGACGACTCCGACATAGATCTGGCCATACCCCTCCGACGAAGTCTGTTTGATCTGCAACCTCGGGAGCCAGCCCAGGAGAATGGCCTGCCGAGTCATGGAGAATGCCCCGGTGATGATGGATTGGCTGGCGATGATCGTCGCCAATGTTGCAAGCGCAATGAGCGGCATCAACAACGGTTGGGGACAAAGGCGATAAAAAATATTGCCGTCCGTTGGCGCCCCGCCGAGAACGAGGGCGGCTTGTCCGGCATAATTCAGGATCAAGCTCGGGAAGACGATCGCGAACCACGAGAGTTGGATTGGGCCTCTGCCGAAATGGCCCATATCCGCGTAGAGGGCCTCAGCCCCCGTAACGCACAGAAAGACCCCGCCGAGCACCAGAAAGCCGGAAACTCCGTGAGAGAAAAGATAGGTCAGTCCGTAGCGTGGATCGATAGCGGCCAGGACGGCAGGGTGTTGCACAATTCCCGAAATTCCCATGAGGGCCATGGTGATGAACCACACAAACATCACTGGCCCAAAGGCTTGTCCGATTCTGGCGGTCCCTTGCGATTGGATCGCGAACAGCGCGAACAGAATGACCACAGCCATTGGAACGATGTATGGCTGGAAGGCAGACGTTGCCATATTCAAGCCCTCCAACGCCGAGAGGACAGAAATTGCCGGAGTGATTGCTCCGTCGCCATAAATGAGCGCTGCACCAAAGAGACCAAGGGCCACGATCATCGGGCGTTGCTGCTTCTTCACTCCCAACAGTGACATCAGAGCCAGGATGCCGCCTTCGCCATCATTGTCGACCCGCATGGCAAAGGACACATATTTGACCGTGGTAATGACAAAGAGGGTCCAAAGGACAAGCGAAAGCACTCCCAGAATTGTGCCCGGGTCGGGTGTCTTTGCGGTCATGTCGAGAATGGCCTTGAACGTATAAAGCGGGCTGGTGCCGATATCCCCAAACACAATCCCGAGCGCGGCCAGGCTCAAGATCGGCAAGTGATTTCGCGGAACTCTGCCCCCTGCCCCTTCAATCGCCGTCATCCGGACTCCCGTTCGACTGATCGTCGTGATGGTACCAAAACGAATCAAGAATCGGCCTTCCGCACTATAATAGGCTGACTTTCACCGCCTGCCTTCTGCCGGTCTCCCTGCGCACTATCGCGTCGACAGAAACAATTTCGTTATGCTCAGCGGGGCGCACCGAGTGATGGTGACGCCGTCTAGCAGGCCGAACAGCGCGGGCGGAAGTTTGTTCAGCAGTTCACCGGCATTGCGGCTGCCGCTCTTTGCCCAGTCAGCAAAACGGCGGCGTGAATTGCCAATCAGCACGCCGAGGTTCGGCACGCCGAGTTCCGCAAATCCGTCACCTCTTTCTCCGGAGATCAGGTCGAGCTGTGCCTTGAGATCGCTTAAGTCGTTATTTACCGGCGTAGCTGAGAGCAACAGAACCTTGGTCGGGAGCCCTGCTCTTATCACATCGTCCATCAGGCGTTCGTAACGGCTCTGGCGTCCGCCTGAAGTTTTGTTCCGGGCACCTCGCTGCCTGATTTGCTCGGTAAGACGGAGCCCGGATTCGTCGAACGCGAAGGCGGGCGGCACAAGACCTGCATTGTCCGCATCCTTCAGAAATCTCGGTTCGCCAAATAGGAATCGGACCTGCCCGGCGTTGCCCAACGTGGCGCGGAGACGGTCGTAGGCGAAGGTCGTGAAATAAGCCGAGACAATGGACAAGCGGCTAGCAGGAACGGCGCGTTGAGTGATGAACTCGTGGACCGACCCCCTGCTGCGGTTATCCCTGATTCCTGATCGTGTCGTCGTCACCCCTCCTCCTCAAGACTGTCCCTATCCCAGACACGACGGCGCCTCTTCCTGGGCACCCTTCGAGGACGGCTTGCGGAGCACGTCGTCTGAATCCCCTTCACAACGTTATCACGTGGTGTGCAAAGCTCGAATATCGACAGCGATGCCATGCACCTGCCCCCAAGCCCTTCGCGGATATGCGATTCTCGGCAGGCCCAAGAGACACTAGCCCGGTCGTTATTCCCCTCGACACGCGCCCGTCCGCCAAAACCAGGAGCGGGCGCCCAACTGCTTGGACTCGTTCCAGCAGTCCACGTTGGGCTTGCGGTTCAATCTGCCATCCAGACGACGCCAATTCTCGCTGCGGCAAAGCGAACGCTTCGTCAGCGAACCGCTCGGGGAAGTGTTTGACCGATTCCTTTGGGTCTTCGCCTTCAATTGGGCTCCAGTTCAGTGCATAGATGATTTCGTTCGGGCCGGGCTTGCTCGGAACGGGCTTGCGAGTAGCGACCAGTATGGTCGGGTAGGCAATTGCTTCAAATACGGGTGCGTCGTCAAATTCGACGATCTTCAAGATGCGTGCATTGGTGGCGAGCCACTCGCGAAGCCCTTTGCCATAGGGCAGCCGATACCATTTGTTGGATGTGATAAAGGCGAGCGCACCGTGGGGTTTCAGTAGCCGAAGCGCGCGTTCGTAAAAGTAGACATAGATGTCGGCCGTGCCGACGAAGGTCTTGTAATCCGCCTTGAGCTGAGCCTTCGAGACCACGGGCCGGTTGTTGACACGGAAGCTCTCGATCTTTTCCTGACGGATGTATGGCGGGTTGGCGAAAGCGATGTCGAACCAGCCTTCCTCGGCCGAGGCGTCGAGCCCGAACATCCATTCGCCGTCGAAGAAAGGCGCGAAGAGCTTGCGCGTGTAGTCCGGATAATGACCGCTTTCGAACTTGGCGTCGAAATCAGCAAGAGCGGCCGCCGCCTTCTCGATTTCAGCGGCGCGCTCATTCGCAGCGGGAATGTTCTCGGCCTCGGCGTGTCGCCGCTCGTAATAGAGCCGATTGCGTGCCTTCCATTTTTCCCCGCGTGGATCGAGCACGTCGAGCACGTGGACAAGCTTTTGCAGGAGACCGAGCGGAAATGCGCCCGACCCCACTGCGGGGTCGATCGCCTTGCAGCTTTCAATGGCGGCGATCAGCGCATCCACCTGCGCGGAGCTGAAATCGTGAGAGCGGCTGGCGAAGCTGAGCAGGACGCGAAGGCGGCCTTCGTCTTTCTGCGGAGTTTCAGCCGCACCAGACCGGGGAGTGCTCTTAAGGTCAAGCTCGTCGGGCAATGGCCCTAAATCGAGCGCCTGTGTGCGCGGACGTGCGCCTTTCAGGTCCAGTTCCCCTGGCAGCTTTGGCAGCAGCCAGGCGACCAGCGCCTCGTCCACCATGAAATCGACCACCTCGCGCGGCGTGTAGAAGCTGCCAGACTTGTTGCGAGCGGTGGTCTTGGTGTCCTCATTGTAGGAGGCGAGCAGGTTCTCGAACACCTTGCCGAGCAGCTCCGGATCGAGCGCAGCTTCTTCTTCCAGAGGCGTGTTTTCCTCGACGGTGAACTTGTATCGTTCGAAAAGATCGATCAAGCCCGGCACATCACGCGGCGCTTTGGCCTTCTCGAACCAGCCGGACAGGTCGACGCCCCTCGCACCGCCGAAGAACAAAGCGTTGGGGACGCGCGGCTGCNNGAGGCACTCGAACAGGCCGCCGTTGAGGAAGGGCACGCTGACGAAGGCTTCGAGCGCCCTGTGCGGCTCCGCGAATAGCGCGGCGTGGCGATAGACATGGTGGCCCAAGTAATCCGTCGAATGCCCGCCCTCATCGCGCCGCCAGCGCCGCTCGTGCATTTCGGTGTTGAGGGTCGCAAAGAACAGGTTCTGAAGGATTGCGAGATAATAGTCGTGGCCGTTGGGTTTGGTGGCGGGCGGTTCCTTCAACAGTTTCGCAAGCGCGACTGCATCGAACAACGATTCCGGGACGAGGCGTTTTTCCTTGATGAACCAGACGAACATCAGCCGAGTGAGCAGCCGGATCAACGCGATTTCCTTCGCACCCTCGCCTTTGCCTTGGCCCTTGGGGAAAGCAACTGGCGCGCTGGTGCTCGCCCAGGCGAACCAGTCCGCCAGTTCCTGATAGAAGCGCTTGTTGAGTTCGGCGGCTGACAATGTTTCCAGCCACAAATCGTAAAGTGTGCGGAAATCGGACGGAGCATTGCGCCGCGCAAGCTCGGCGAGCGATAAGTCTGTAAAATCGCTTGCAATATT
>PKWC01000147.1 GCA_003131925.1 Alphaproteobacteria bacterium
CGCTTTCGCGGGAATGACACGCAAAAAAACAAGTGTCCAATTCAATCCATTGAGAGTTCACAAAAGCATTGCGGCGGGGTCTTCGACGAACTGGCGGAAAAAACCGAGAAACCGCGCGCCGGTTGCGCCGTCGATCACGCGGTGGTNNGGCGGATTGATCACGGCGGTGAAATCCTTGATGCCGAACATGCCCAAATTCGAGATTGCGAAACCGCCGCCCTCATATTCCTGGGGCTTCAGCTTCTTCGCGCGCGCGCGCTCCGCCAGCGACTTCACCTCGTTCGAAATCGCGGCGAGACCCTTTTCATCGGCGCGAAAGACGATCGGCGTGATGAGGCCGAAGTTTAATGCAACCGCGATGCCGACATCCGCGCGGCGGTGTCTCAGGATCGCGGTGTCGGTCCAGCTCGCATTGACCTCGGGCACGCGCAGCAAGGCAAGCGCCGAAGCCTTGACTACAAAATCGTTGACCGAAAGCTTGTAGCCGCTTTCGCCCTTCGGAGAGGCCGCGTTGAGGCGCGCGCGCAGGGCAAGCAGCTCGTCGATGCGGCAATCGATCGTGAGGTAATAATGCGGGATGAGAATCTTGGCCGACAGCAATCGGCGCGCGATGGATTTGCGCATCGCGTCGTGCGGCACTTCCTCGTAGTCTTCCGGTTTGAAAAACAACCTCGCATCGGCGAGCGGCGCCAGCCCGGGTACGGTGGGCGCCGGCGCAGATTGTGCCGGCTGTGCCTTTGCTTGCACGGCGCCAGGTTCCTGGGCCGCCGCCGTTTTCTCCTTGGCCACTTCGACATCCGCCTTGACGATTCGTCCGCGCGGTCCGGAACCCTTGATTGCGCTGATATCGATTTGCGCCTGCTGCGCCATGCGGCGCGCCAGCGGTGAGGCGAATACGCGGTCGTTCCCGGCACCCGCGCTCTCCGCAGGCGCCTCCGCCGCCAGGGCCTCCCGGATGGAGGACATCGCCGACGCGATGTCCTGGTGCTGAGGTTCGGACGCGCGTATCTCACCGCTGCGCGCTTCGCCATTTTTCGGCCTGGCCACAGATGATGCTGCCGGTGACGGCGGAGCAACGGATGATTCCTCGCCCTCGGCCAGAAGCAACGCAATCGGCTGATTGACCTTCACCCCTTCCGTACCCTCGGGCACGAGAATTTTGCCAACCCGCCCCTCATCGACGGCTTCGAACTCCATCGTCGCCTTGTCGGTCTCGATCTCGGCGAGGAGATCCCCGGAGCGCACCTCATCGCCTTCCTTGACGAGCCAGCGGGCAAGTTTGCCCTCCTCCATGGTCGGCGAAAGCGCAGGCATGAGAATCTGCGTCGGCATGTCAACTCCCGTTTCCGAGGGATTCGAGTTCGGAAATATGCTGCTCCCAGTTACGTCCGTCGAATTCCGTCGTCAGCACCGAGTGAAACTCTTCCGCGTTCATGCAGCGGAAATTCACGCTGTATCCTTCCGGATGGGAACGCGGCACGTAAAACGACTTGATCCCGCATACCGAACAGAACATGTGCTTCGCGGTTTCGGTATTGAACGCGTATGTCGTGAGTCGATCTGTGCCATCAAGCAGGCGGAATCGCGATTTGCGCACAATGAAGTGGAGATAACCTGTCATATGACAGATCGAGCAATTGCAGGCCTGCACTTCGATCTCGTTGGCCACGAGAACCTCGAACCGGACGGCGCCGCAATGGCAGCCGCCTTTCCTCCAGGTCAAACCTTTCTCGACCATCGCGGCATCATTTGCGGTAGAGAACCGATTTGGCGGCGGCGATCACCTCGTCGATCGTGGGCAATGCAAGCTTCTCCAGATTCGCGGCGTAGGGCATCGGCACATCCTTGCCCGTGACCTTCAAGGGCGGCGCGTCGAGATAGTCGAAGATCTGCTCCACAACCCGGGAACCGATCTCCGCGCCGATCGAGCAAACGGGCCAGCCCTGTTCCACGGTAACCAACCGGTTCGTTTTCTTCACGGAGCCGACGATGGTTTCAATATCGAGCGGCCTCAGCGTGCGCAGGTCGATCACCTCCGCGTCGATGCCATCCTCGGCCAATTTTTCTGCCGCCTCGATGATCAGCGCCACGCTGATGGAGTGGGCGACAAGCGTGATGTCCGTGCCTTCCTTGACGATGCGGGCTTTGCCGATCGGAACGATGTAGTCATCGATCTTCGGGACCGGGAACGTCCTGCCATAGACGATCTCGTTCTCCAGAAAAATGACGGGGTTGGGATCGCGAATTGCCGATTTGAGGAGCCCCTTGGCATCTGCGGCGAAATAGGGCGACACCACCTTGAGGCCAGGTATGTGCGCGTACCACGCGGCGTAGTCCTGGCTGTGCTGGGCCGCCACGCGCGCGGCAGCGCCATTGGGGCCGCGAAATACGATCGGACAGCTCATCTGCCCACCTGACATATAACGTGTCTTCGCGGCGGAGTTGATGATCTGGTCCATCGCCTGCATGGCGAAGTTCATCGTCATGAACTCGACGATCGGCCGCAGCCCGCTGAATGCCGCGCCGATCGCAAGTCCCGTAAAGCCGTGTTCGGTGATTGGCGTATCGACGACCCGCCGGGCGCCGAATTCTTCCAGAAGGCCTTGGCTCACCTTGTACGCGCCCTGATACTCGGCAACCTCCTCGCCGATCAGAAAGACCAAGGGATCGCGCCGCATTTCCTCGGCCATGGCATCGCGCAACGCCTCGCGGACCGTCATGTTCACGACCTCAACCCCGGGGGGCAGGTGAGGTTCGACAGGCTGCACCGAAGGGGTTTTTTCGGGCTGCGCCGCAGGACGCTCTTCTCGCGCCCGCGCCGGCAGCGACTGCTTCGACTGCGCGGCCGGGATGGCGGGGCGTTCGGGTTGTTTCGCCGCCTTCTCTTCTGCAGGACGCGGTTGCGGCCTCGCCGGCCGCATGGGCTGGCCGCCATTATCTGCCTGTTCGAGTTCGGCAATCGGCTGATTGACTTTCACGCCCTCGGTCCCTTCGGCAACGAGAAGCTTTCCTATTCGCCCCTCATCGACGGCTTCGAATTCCATCGTCGCCTTGTCAGTTTCTATCTCCGCAAGCAGGTCGCCCGAGCGCACCTGGTCGCCTTCCTTGACCAGCCATTTCGCGAGCTTGCCCTCCTCCATGGTGGGCGACAGCGCGGGCATGAGAATCTGAATCGACATGCGGCCTCAGGCGAGCACGTCCGTATAGAGCTCCGAGGCCGGGGGTTCCGGACTCTCGGTGGCAAATTCCGCGGCCATGTTCACGACTTGCCGCGTCTGCTTGTCGATCGCCTTGAGCTCTTCGTCGGTTGCGATGCCGCGCGCGATCAGCCGTTGTCCATAATGTTCGATCGGATCGCGTTTTTCGCGCACATTCTGGACCTCCTCGCGCGTGCGGTATTTCGCGGGATCGGACATCGAATGACCGCNNCGCGATAGCGGTAGGTCTTCATTTCAAGAATGATCGGCCCCTTGCCGGCGCGCGCCCACTGCACTCCCCGCCGGCCCGCTGCCAGCACAGCGTCGACGTCCATGCCGTCCACCTCGTCGCCGGGAATGTTGAACGACGCGCCGCGCCGCGACAGTTGCGCCTGCGCGCTCGATCTCTCCACGCTCGTCCCCATCGCGTATTGATTGTTTTCGATCACATAGACGACAGGCAGCTTCCATAGCTCCGCCATGTTGAAGGCTTCGTACACCTGACCCTGATTGGCGGCGCCATCGCCGAAATAAGTCAGCGTCACCGCGTGATTGTCGCGGTAGCGGTTGGCAAAGGCGAGACCGGTTCCGATCGGCACCTGCGCGCCAACGATGCCATGTCCGCCGAAGAAATTCTTATCGCGGCTGAACATGTGCATCGAGCCGCCNNAGAAGCCGCCGATCAGGCCCATACCATAGAGCTGGCCCGCCTTTTCTTCGAAACGGCGGATGAGCAGCATGTCGGCATAGAGTTTCCTGGCCAGCACAGTCTCCGGCGCCTCCGCACCGGCGCCGATCACTTCCGCTTTGCTCGCCGCGGCCATCGTCAA